>NZ_JAALEH010000029.1:0-63550 GCF_011058195.1 Rhodococcus sp. 14C212
ATCCCGGGTGGTCGAGGGGGATGGTCATCTCGGGCTGATCCGGGAACGCCTGGGCGGCGGGCGGGAAGAGGGCGACGCACAGTCCACCGGCGAACCGGCCTCGGTAGGCGAGCCCGTCGAGATCCGGGTGGGCGGCGCGGATGGTGCGCGCCCAGTGCTGGGCGATGCCGTGTGCTGCGGTCGAGAGCGCGAAGTTCGCTCCGACGCGCGTGGGCCATCGGCCGGGTCCGTGGGCGGCGACGTCGAGCAGGTGCAGGGGTCGGGTGAACCGCACGGCGGTCAGGTAGGGGACACGGGTGTGGGTATCGATCACCCGGGTGGTCTGGAACGCCTCGGCCAACGCACCGGGCACCTCGGCGGCGCCGTACCAGACCCCGTGGCGGGCGTGGTCCCGGCGCGGCATCGGGTGCGGGTCGAACCGCAGGACCGGACCGAAGGTGCGCAGGGTGTTCCACGGCAGGACGTGGTCGCCGCTGGTGGGGTGCACCCGCCAGACGATCGTGTCGGTGTCGAGGATCAGGTATTCGTCGGGGGTGATCCCGGCCGCGCGGAGCGCCTCCACGCCCGGCGGGTGGGGCAGTGCTGGGGGCATCGGCGGCTCAGGCCGCCAGGTACTGGTCGACGACCGACAGGGCGTCCTCGACGGCGCCGCCGGTGAGCAGCCAGTCGACCACCGAGGTCGGGGCACCGTCGACGAGAAGGGACGGTTGCGGCGTGGTGAGCAGACCGTGGATCGACAGGGGCGCCATGGTCTCGGGCAGGGCCTGCAGGACGGCGTCGAGGCCGGGCACCGGGCCGTCGTCGGTGAACTGCACGGCGGGGAGCAGCAGTCGGTTCGCTCGCTTGAGCGCCCACAGGCTGCGGTCGCCGACGCGCTGGCGGACGCGGGAGGGGCCGACCCCGCCGAGTCGTTCGGCGGCCTGCTCGACGGTCAGGGCGCTGTCGAGCAGGCGGCGCATCCGTGCGGTCCGGTCGGCGACGGCGGTGGCCAGGGCGAGGGGTGATTCGGGTGCGCCGCCGGCGTCGAGCAGGTCGGCGTCGTGGGTGGCCAGGGATGCGGCGGGGTGCTTGGCGGCCCGCAGCGCGCGCAGCAGGGGCAGCAGATCGCGGCGATCGATGCTGGGGGTGTCGAGTGCGGCGGCGGCGGCGCTTTCGAAGTCGACGTCACCGGCCAGGTAGCGGTCTTCCACCTCGGTCACCCCGACCACCTCCTAACAGCCACTAACAGTCTATCGCACTGTTAGCGAGGTGAGTAGGGGAGTGCCCGGGGCGCCCACCGAAGCCCGCTCCGGCACGGCATCGGCGAACGCCTGCTCGCACCGGTCGACCGGGTGGATCTGTTGTGCAGCGGCGGGGCGATGTGGTCGGGGCGCGGACGAGCACTGGCATGCGGAGCGGGGCGGCTGCGGATTCGAGTCGGGACACGGCGACGTGCCCCGAGGTCATGATGTCGGTCAGCGAGGAGGGGATGTGAGGAGTGCACCCTCGACCGCCGGGCGGATCGAGCAGGCGTGGCTCGCCGCCGGGATCAAGAGTCATCGGCAGTTGGCCGAAAGGGCCGGTATCTCCCAGCCCACGTTCTCCCGCATCAGGGCCGGCACGCGGGCTGCGAAGGCGAACGAGCTGGTGGCGATCGCGGTGGCGACCGGTTGCACTCTGGCGGAGTTGACCGGAGCGTCCACCGTCGCCGCTCGGGTCCAGTGCGCGGCCCGTTCCACCAATGGCGCGGAGATGGACCGGGTGTGTCGGCAGCTGTGGCACTTTCTCGAGCTGGATGCCTATCTCGAGGACCGGGGCATCGGGCTCGGTGCGTGAACGCGGAGGCGGAGGGACGCCGCGCGGCCGTTGAGTTCCGTCGGACCCATCACCTCGGGACCCAGCCGCTCGGGGATGTGGTGGCCCTGATCGAGCAGACGACCGGGAACGATGTTGCGGTTGTCGATGTCGGACCGGACGAGCACGGCCTGAGCATGCGGGACCGTGCGCGAGGTCTGGTGTTCATTGCGGTGGCTCGCACGCGGCATCCGATGCGGCAACGCAGCACCTTGGCCCACGAGTTGGCGCACGTGGTGTTCGAGGACTGGACCGACGACCCGCATACGAGTACCGCTCGGCGCCACCGTCACGAGATCCGTGCGGACGCGTTCGCGCGGCACCTGCTCGTTCCCGTCGAGGGGGTGAGGGAGGTGGTCGGTGAGCATCCGGCCGCGGTGGGGGCGCTGTCGCGAATCGTTCAGCTGTTCGGGGTGTCGCCGGCGATGGCGGCGATTGCGATGCACCAGGGCGGGTGTATCGACACGGAGACCAAGTCCACCTGGATGGCGACGACCACGGCGGAGGTGGCCGCCCGTTTCGGATGGATCGATCACTACGAGGCGTTGCGGGCTCAGTCCGGTACCCGTCGGGCCCCACAGAGGCTGCTGGCCCGGGCGATCGAGGGATATGTCGAGAATGTGGTCTCGGCGCACCCTGCGCCGCTGGGTGCAGCAAGGACGCATCCCGCATGCCGATAGCCATGAGCTCGCGCAGCGTCGTGCGGCGATCGCACGACTCGGGGCAGTGGCGGCGGTGGCGCAGCGGATCGGCCGTACCCCGTCGGCGGTGTCGCGTTACCGCTCCGGCACGACCAACGAGTTGCGCAACGATGCCGCCGGCACGCTGCGGGCGGCCCGGGCGCAGGACACGATGCGCCGGGCGGGGGTGCTGCGGCCGGACGGCACGCCGAAGCGGGCCACGATCCGGGTCACCGGCCGGGTCGGGGGTGCGCAACGGTTCCGAGGCCGGTTACGACTTCCGCACCCGCACCCTGGATTTCGCCAATTCCGAGGCGCCGTTCACCGTGGCCGAATCGGAGGCGGTGGCGGCGGCGTTGGCGAACGACGAGCACGGCCGGGTGGTGGCGCTCCCCGAGCGGCATGCCACGTTGGAGTATCCGGAGAACAAGGGGTTCGACGTCTACGGCGACGAGTTCGGCTTCCACTTCGAGGCGATCGAGAACATCCACATCGACTGGAGCCGACCTCCGGTTCGTCCACCGGACCCGGTGCCCCGCCGCCCGCCCGCTGGCTCGGTCCTCGGCAACCGGACAGATTGTCAGGGACGCCGGAGGAACCGCGCCGGACCACCCAGAAAGACTGTGATCGGGAGGTTGCCGGGGATCATCCAGGGGGACGTGTCCTGCGCCCAGCACCACCAGGCCGGGACGGCTGGGCGAGCCGCACCCCGAACAGTTGAACTCGGCGCTCGAGATCGGCCAGGGTGGGCACCTCACCGCCGGGGCGCTTTCGGTGAACCGCACACCGAGCACGGACGCGGGTCGCCGCGAGCCGCGCCGGCGGGCGAGAGCGTTTGCGTCCCTACCGCCAACAACGAGGTGCTCGGTGCCCCCCAGACGTTCGAAAACCCAAGGCGTGGTGGCTGTGCTGGTCGCCGGTGCGGCCGCCACCGGCTCCATCGCCGTGACCGTGCCGGCGCTCGCGCACGCCGCGCCGGCCGGCTGCGCGGCGACGTTCAACCTGCTGATCCCCGGCACCTGGGAGACCGACGAACACGCCGACCCGACCCGCCCGGTGGGCATGCTCGCCCCCGTCGCCGAGGCCCTGCAGCGCGCCCACGGCGCCGCCGCCGAGGTCTACACCCTGCCCTACCTGGCGCGGGCCTTCGACCACGGCCACACCTACGCCGACAGCAAGGCCGACGCCTTCACCAGGGCCGAACACGTTCTGTCCGCCACCGCCGAACGGTGCCCCAGCACCAGGTTCACGCTCACCGGCTACTCGCAGGGCGCCGACGCCGCCGGTGATCTCGCCGCCGCCATCGGCCACGGCCGGGGCCCGATCCCGCCGGAGCGGGTCCTTGCCGTCGGACTGCTCGCCGACCCCGGCGCCGGCACCGCCGGCGTCGCCGCCGTCGGCCCGCAGACTCCCGGGGCCGGGATCGCCGGCCCCCGCCCCCACGGGATGGGCGCCCTGTCCGGGAAGGTGGCCTCGATCTGCGCCCCGAACGATCTGTACTGCGCGCTCGACACGGCCGACAATCCGCTGCTCGGCGCACTCGGCACCCTGCTGAGCAAGACCCCCGCCGCCCCGACCGCCGACCGGCAGACCGGCGACCACACCCAGCTCACCGCCGCGCTGACCTCCGACTTCTCCCACGCGGACCTGCCCGCCCTCGCCGCGCAGGTCGAGGCCCTCGGCCGGCAGCTGTCCGCCCCGACGATCGACGCGGCGCAGGTCGCCGACACCGCCACCACGGTGCGGGGCACCCTCGCGCCGCTGGCCGACCTGCTCGCCTCCGGCGCCGCCCACCCGGCCGCCACCGGGCGGCTCGCCGCCGCGGCCCCCGGCAGTGCCGCGCACAGCGCCGCGCAGGTCCTCGACGGTGCCCGTCGATCCGACTTGACCGGGGCCCTGACCGCCGCCACCACGATCGCGGACACCGCCACCACGCTCCTGCACTCCGGCACCACCACCGTGCCCGCCGCCTCGACCGAGGGGCAGACCCTGTCGCCGCTCGCCGCCACCCCCACCGAGGCGCTGACCGCCGCCCCACGGGTGCTGGCGGTGCTCAAGCCGACCGTGGTGATCGAGCAGGTCCTCACCGTGGCCACCGGGATCACCGCCCTCGACCTCCCCGGCATCCTGCACAACCTGACCGTGTTGCCGCAGAAGGTCGCCGCGCTCGACGCCCGCAGCGCCCACCGGATCGCGGGGGAGCTGAACAACCAGTTCGCCCCGCTGGTCACCATGGCCGCCGAAGTCGACCTCGAGTGGGTGGCGCAAGTCCTCACGGCCCTCCCGGACCCGTCCGGGGCCGCCCGGATCGCCGCGCTGGTGGCCTCGATCCTGGCCCAGGTGGACCTCCTCCGGCTCGCCGAGCTGGTCGGGCAGATCCAGGAGATCGCCTGGACCGCCGTGGAAAAGCTCTTCCCACCACCCGGCCAGGCACCCGACCCGATCGGGGCGGGAGCGGTGATGACCGGCCTGCTGCCGGTCGGGCTCGAGCTCACGGCGGTGGCGGGGACCATGCTCACCGGCACCGGCACCGGCACCGGCACCGCCACCGCGACCCCGCCCGCGCTGCCGGGCACCCGGGCCACCGCGACGGGGCCCGCCACCCCCGCCCCGAATCTGGATCTGCCGGCGCTGTCCGGGTCCCTGACCGCCCTGGACGAATCCGACGGCGCCGAGGACCTGAGGGCGCTGGTCGACGAGGGACTCGACGCCGCACGCTTCTTCACCTCCGGGGCGCACACCGAGTACGACTCCCTCGTCGTCGACAACGCCGGCCGCACCGCCCTGACCTGGCTGGCGGATTGGCTCACCCTGCAGATCGCCCGTGCCGCCTGAACCAGCACCTCCGCACCCACCACCCCGCAATCCCGGAACGCGGGAGAAGTTCTGTCGTCGGCGAATTCGGATCATGCTCGGACCTATAACCCATAGGGGATATAGGGGACCATATGGGTGAGGGAAGGGTTGCGGCGAGGTAGGGGTGGTTGGGTGCCGGAGGCGGGAAAAGGGCGGTCGCGTGGTGGCGTTCGGGTTCGTCGGCGAACATGCCGCGCACGGCGACGCGCCGGTCGAGGATCTTGGCGCGCCGACGAAGGACGCCGGTGGAGCCGAGACTGCACCGGAGGGAACTCCGTCCGATGTTCATGTCACAGTGACGAAATTCATCCATTGCCTGCCTGTCGGGTCCGGGAGTGCGGAAGGGTATGCAGGAGCACCGAGGGAACTCCCACTCGGTGAGGGAGGCCGGCGGGACCGACGACGTGACGTCGCCCCTCGCGATGATCGAGCGCAGCGTTGCTCAGATGCAGTTCGTGACGGAGCCAGCGCACTCGGGCTGGCGACGATGAGCGGGAGTTCGATTACCGGGCCGCCCGGGCAGCGCCGAGTGAGGGGCCCGCCGGCGAGCGAAGAGAAGCCGGCCAACGGGGTCCCGTCGCCGCTGTGATGGGGGATCGGAACCGACCAAGAACAACCTGGGGTGGCGCGACCGCTGGGCAGAACTTGTGAAGGTGCACGAGGCGGCCGAGTGGCCCGTGCCTTCCCTCGGCTCGCCACCGGGGGCGCCTCCGGCTGCCTGCCCTTGTGTCAGATCTCCGCTGCGGCGTGCCTGGTCGTCGCCCTCGCCGGAATCGCAGCGGTAGGAGGTGGGTTCCGGGGGTGACGGCGGCGTCGGTGGTGCGGCGTGGCCCGGTGATACTGTGGCGGTCGCCTCGCGGTGGCCTATCCGAGGGGGCTCTGTGTCTTCGGTGAGCAAGAGGTGCAGGTAGGGTGAACTACAGGCCTCTTCCCCATATGGGGTATAAGTTCCCATATGGAATAGGGGAAGCGTCGCACCTTCATCCCCGTCCTGTCCAAGTGGCGAGTTGAGTCCCGGATAGTGGTGTCACGCGGTCCTCGTCCTCGTCGCCGGATCCGTCCCCATGAGACATGGTCTCCTGCCCGACCCATGAACCCCGCACCACGTCTTCGCGCAGCGAATATGGAACGTCCGCGGCCAACTCGCCGCCTGACTCTTCGGAGCCCGAGGTGCCGCAGGCACCTGCGATATTCTTCGCGCGGCAATCGATTCACCTGCCGAGAGGGGAGCACGCGGTGTCCTCGCCTGGATCGTCCTCTGCACCGGTCCGCACCAGCTCACCGCGTTCCACCGGATCCCTGAATCCTCACCCATCTTCAGTACCCCCGTCGGCAACACACAGCGCGCCTATTCCGCAGACTGGGACCGATTCGAGCAGTGGTGCCACCACACCCACCGCCGCGCCCTACCCGCCGAGCCGGACACGATCGCGACCTACCTGGCCGACACGGCCACCCACAGCACGACACGACACGGACGCCGATACTCCCACGCCACCTTGACCCGATGGGTCGCCGCAATCAACCACGCCCATCGCCGCGCCGGATACGCTCCCCCCGGAACGGACCCACGCGTCAAGACCGCCCTGGCCGCCCTCCCCAGCAGCCCGACACCCTCCTCTCCCCAACGGTCCCGCCGCACCGCACCCCTGCTCGTGGAGGACCTCACCACCATCCTGACCGCCACGCGCAACACGTGCACCGGATGGGCCTCCCACGTCACAGAGCGCCGCGACAGCGCCCTACTGCTCATAGGATTCGCCGGTGCCCTCCGTCGCTCCGACCTCGAAACACTCCGTGTCGCCGACGTCACCACGAACCGCCCCAAGGGCTTGCACATCCACGTGACGCGCGCGACCGGACAGCACGACGACCGCATCCCCACCGCGTTCCTGCCACCTACGGACAACCACGAGACCTGTCCGCCGTGCGCATACGCACGATGGCTCCACGTGGTCAAGGCATGGGACAGCACCGGGCGCCCGGGAGTGATCCGCCTACTTCGCCACCCGGCACCATTCGACGACCACCTCTGCTCGAGGCCGCTGCCGAAACCACACCACCCCCACGTGCCGGTCTTCCGACCGATCCGCAAGAACGGCAACCTCAGTGCCACCGCGCTCTCCGGCTCAGCCATCCAAGCCATGATCCGCCGACGCGCGCACAACGCCGGCTACGACGACGCCATCGTCGCCCGACTCGGCGGACACAGCCTGCGTGCGGGATTCATCGCGCAGGCCCTGCGCAACGGCGCCGACATTCACGCGATCATGCAGCAAACCGGGCATGTCAGCACCGCCATGCTCAACACCTACCTCCCGACGCCGGCAGCGACCAACGCCGTCACCGAGATCGGCCTGTGACACCATGCCTGCCCCGAGCGGCCGCCACGCCCCGCAACGTTACCGGTACGACTGGTCACTCTTCGAAGACTGGTGCAGTGCAGCAGATCTGACGGCCCTACCGGCCGAACCCGTGACGCTCGCCCAATTCCTCCACGAAAACCCCGCCACATCCCACACGCAGATCTGCCGGGTCTCGGCGATCAACTACTTCCACGACCGAGCCGGCCTCGCAGCGCCCGGACGAATCACCGCCATCCGCGCGCAGCTCAACACGCGCCGCGGCACGACTGGCGCAACTTCGCGGTACCGCCGAGCAGGTGCTACACCATATTCCGCGCCCGGGCCGAGCCGAAAGGTATCGTCGCCGAGGTCGAACGGGTTTTCCGTCCGCCACGATGTCCACGGCCCGTCATATCCCCTGCGGGCCGGGCTCGGGTAGCCGCGCGCATCTACCCGAGGCAGGGCACCCTGCCTACACCCTGGGCAGGGTGCCTTTGTGTTAGGGGAGAAAGAGTGTCCCGGTCAGAGGGTGCCGCGAGGTCGTGACCGAGTGGGCCCCTCCTCCGGCAGGGCGGTCGGTAGAAGACTCAGGTTGTCGACGGTGTCCTTCGTTGCCGGGACGTCGCAGGTGTTCTCCTCGGGCCGCGAATCGGTGCCCGGCTCGTCTCCTGGTGCGCCGTGATTGCGATTCCCGTGAGAACGCAGAATGAGCCGCCGATTCCGACCGCAAGCCGCAGAATACTGAGCAGCGTCTCGACCTGTGTGGACATGTCCCCACACCCCTTGTCCGCTGCGACACCGGCACAGTCGTGCCCGTCGCCGGGCCGGTCGCCGGGAAGGACTCTGCCACGCCCACGCACGACGCATCGAGGGGCCACGTCCGGTCCACGATCGAACGAACGCGATCCCGGCGTCTCGGCTCACACCGACATCGAATGCGGCCACCGCGCCTTTCGGGACGGGCAAGAGGTCGAATTCGAGGTCGGGCTGGGCCCGCGGGGGCGCCATGCCCGCCGGGCCCGTAGCCTCTGAGTAACACCCGAAGCGCTACCGCGGTGGCCCCAAGAGGATCAGCGATTTGGTCGAGCAAAATCTTTCGCGGGGACCGACCAGAGTTCGGTCCGGGCGGTGATCCGGCGTGGGTTCGCATCGGAGAAATCCATACCGATGGCGGGCACGTGGTCTTTCCTCCCGGCGACCACTTCGATTACCTCCACGACGGAGCGTCGGCATGTGTCGTCTTCAGGGATAGGTGTCGGCATTCTTGCGAAACTATATCTCACAAACCACCTGGCGGCGTTGGTCTTACACGAAATGACGCTTGAAGTAGGCGACATGGCGGGATTTCTCCAGTAGCGGGGATTCAAGGTCA
The DNA here is from genome assembly GCF_011058195.1 of Rhodococcus sp. 14C212. NCBI lineage: Bacteria > Bacillati > Actinomycetota > Actinomycetes > Mycobacteriales > Nocardiaceae > Rhodococcus > Rhodococcus sp. 14C212. Next base: position 9,087 of record NZ_JAALEH010000029.1, read on the forward strand.
TAGAGGGGGACCAACTTATCTGTGCTCGTTTGGCAGACTTCTTCGTTGCTCGCGAACTTGAGGTGCCGATTGGCTCGCCAGTCCTGTTCGCTGTGCGGACCAGGCACGACGACCGTGGGCCTTTGGAAGTGACCCATATGTGGTACCGAGGAGACGTCTTCACTTCCGGAAGACGCGCGAATGTTCATGAGTGAAATGGCTTCCGGCGTCGACGTGCTTCCGGTGCGGCCACTCGACGTAGAATAGCTTATCTGCTGTCGACTCAGCGAGCGCTGATCATCTTTCGGCTCTGCGGAATTGGTGTGGATTCGTCCGATACAGCGGCGCTCCGCTTTGCGGCCGATCCGTTCTTCGGTGCGAGTCTCGGCACCGCGGCGTGGATGCGCCGGGCTCAGAGGGCGGATATCCCCGTATGGGAAGCCGACCCTAACAGTTTACCAGTTGCGCAGGTAGGAGAGCCGCAGCAGCCGCGAAACAATATAACACCTGTACTACACATCGATCATGTGTTTCACATGATCGATGTACTTTCCGGGATGCGGCGGCACAGCGCGACCCGCCGCAGGTAGGAGGCATTCCACACTCAGAGCCGACAGGGAATAGGCCCTGCCGGGGGCATGCGCCGCACCCGGCAGGGCCTTGGCCCTGCTCCGCAGGGGGTGGAGCAGGACTCGACCACTCTTCATCGGACACGTGGGGGAGTGGTCTACTGCCCCAGCAGGGGTGCGGAGCAGTTCCTAAAAGATACCAAGCTATTTCGTTTGGCGCCATAGGTATTTGAAATATCTTGATGGCACGCGAAGCGAGTGGTGGTGTACACAGCCGTCCGCTGTCTCGGTGAATGCCGAAGTTGCAGTTGTCAAGTCGGATCGGTGCGGAAGTTGTGTACGAGGCGGTGAGGGTGTCGCGCCGAAATCGCCCTTGATGCATCGGCCCTTACCGTGGGTAACCCTGTGCCGGTTGACGATTGTGGCGTGCTTCAGCAGCGGGAGGCTTCCGCTCCTCAACGCGCGCAACCGTACACAAGAATCCCCCTCGCTCCGTCCCCATCAGAGAATGCAAGTGGACCGATGGCGGCTCGGCCGGTGGCCGATAGGCAGCATTGGCCATGAGTTCGACTGTAAGGGTTTACAGGTCAAATACACGGAACACCTGCCTTTTGGCGTCGGTGTCCGCGCAGTACGCCCGGCATCCGCCCGGCCCTGAGATGGGAGCCGGTGCGGTCGGGTTCGTCGCGGCCGGCCGCACCGCCACCGCGTAGTCGCGGACTGGCTCACCCTGCAGATCGGACGCGCCGCATGAGGTCCCGGGTCCCATAACCTCGCCGTCCGCCGGAGGTGGTGTGGGGACTGCGGACATCGCGGTACCCACCCGCGATAACTCGGAGGCGGTACGCAAACGGCACCACGGTGGGAAGGGGATGGCAGTATTCGTCTCCCTCACGCCAGCGGCTTGTTTCACGTGGGACATCGCCAGGGAGCATTGAGCAGCGGGGAGATCGATTGCGGGCTGGTGCGCAACCACGCTGTTGCGATGGCCGGGCCGGGGCAGGCTGACGACGACCGGGTCACTCGAGGTGCCCTCGTTGCCGCGCTGGTGAACGCTGGGAGCTCTCGCGCCCACGGGGTCCGGCTCCAACGATTCCGGTGCCGGTCGTGTCCTCAGACGAGCTGAGGTTCCCACTACGGCCGCGCGCGGCATCGATGACTTGATCGCGGGTGTGGCGGTCGTCGACGCACTGCCGGAGGTGCCCGGCCACGGACGGGTGAGCCCTCAACTGTTCACCCAGTGCCCCGGCCGATGCTCTACGGGCGCCAGGGTAGTCTGCACCACCGCTTTTTCCTTGAACTGCGGCACTTCGGGCCGTGATCATGCGATACGTGAGGAATCGGAGTCGCGTTGAGCCGCTGGCGGTCCCGGACCCGTGTTCGGTGGGGGAGGGGCCAGACCAGTCGAGCCTGAGGGGTATCAGGCGCAGCGGTGAAGTCATCGACGTGACGGTCGACAATCGGCCTGGCGCCCCACGCAGTCCTGTCTGTCTATCGGATACGTCATTTCCTCGAGCGAAAGGTTAACCGATGTGGCGATCGTCCAGAGTCGTCGGAGGCGTCATTCGACGTTCGGTATGTGCACGGCTCTCCAGCGCTGGCCGAGACCGCTACGGTGGATGACTGCATAGGGGATATGTGGTCGGGGGTTGCCATTCGTTGTATAGCGGTCGAGCTGCGCTATGGCCTGATGGAGTGTGGGGCAGTACCGGAGTCGGTGTACGTGTTCCGGTAGTCCGAGTCGAGTCGGCACAATTTCCGCTACTCCCCATAGCGATGGTGTGTTGTCGAGGGGATCATCGAGTTCGCAGCTGCCGGGTAAGGAAATATGGCCACACGGGTGCCGATGCAAAATCGTCGATGATCCCTGGAGTGTGGCGCTGACAATGGACCCACGCGAACGAGATGTGCCAGTTGACTGCAAACCTCGGAATGAGGTTGCTGGACATCGTGTTTCTCGAACCTTCGATGTGTCCGATGTGCCCGATCTCGCCGTCGAGGTGTACGGGCAAGGCTGGGGCCTACAAAGAGCAGAATGACCGGATTGGCTGCTGGTGTGCTCGTTGCCGGAACCGTTCATGTGGTCGTCACGGGTAAAGATGGTCAGCCACGGGAAGAGGGCACGGAACGCGGTACTGATACTGCCCGATAACCCGCCGTCTGTCCGCCCCACCCTCTTGCGGAGCAGGGTCTTCGTGACCTCGACTGCCCCGACATCGACGGAGGGACCCGGCTCCGCCGCCGCTGCCATTTTCGTCCGGAGCCGCACTATGCCGGTCGCTGATGCCACAAGCAACCGCGCATGAGCACTCGATTCGAGTTCGAGAACCTGCGTTTCAGCGACGTTACGGTTTTTCGAGTGTGGTGGCGGTGTCCCGTGTGGATCCGGGCGGTGGTCGGAGTAGTGCATCCGATCGTCGTTCGAGTTCGTGAGTGTCGAGACACATTGCCGCATAAACGCGGTCGGGTTTCCACGGGTACCGACTGGCGCTCTCATATACATCAGCTCGCCACCTTCGCTGTTGGGGTTGCGCCTCACCCGCAACCGAGGTCCTCAGAAATGGTCGAATTCCCCCGGAGCGCCATCACCTAGGCGACAACGGGATCCTCTGGACCGCGAGTGCCTGTTCGCCGCTTCTTTCGTCGATCGTGCGGGGAGCTCGATCTCCCATGTCACCCACCTCAGCGGTTCAACATTGCGATCAAGTAACCCCTTGTATTGCTATCCTAGCAATGATTAGATGTTGGACACAACGGCCTCACGCCGAAGACTCCAACGAGAAGGGACCGGCCAATGGACGCAACCGGGTTCAAAGCCCTCAAGGTCATTGACGCGGACACGCATGTGATCGAGCCCGCCGATCTATGGACTTCACGCCTGTCAGCAAAGAAGTGGGGCAATTTGATCCCTCACGTCAAGTGGGATCCGGTAATTGGCGAGGAGCAGTGGTACGTCGGCGACAAGCCGATCTATCCGGTCGGACTCCCCGCCATGGCCGGGTTCGACGACTACGCGCCTCTGCATCCCATCCGGATGGCGGACATCCCCGGGGACCAGATTGATCCTGCGCTTCGACTGAAGAAAATGGACGAATACGGGGTTCACGCCGCCATCCTGTACCCAAATGTCGGTGTGTTCGCCGCAGCTGACTACCTCGGAATGTCTGTCGACCAGCAGTTCGCTGTGGATTGCACGAAGGCCTACAACGACTTTCTGGTTGACTTCTCTTCAACCGATCGCAGCCGGTACATCCCCGTCATGACGCTGCCCTTCTGGGATCTGGATGAGACCCGCAAGGAGATCGATCGCGCGGCCGCCCTGGGCCACAAGGGAATCGTCATGACTCAGCAACCCGACAATTTCGGGCTACCGCCTCTCGATCACAAGCACTGGGACCCGCTGTGGGCTCAAGCCCAGGACCTCGGGCTGCCGGTGAACTTCCACATCGGGTCGGGAAAAATCACCAACTACGGCCTGCCCGAGAATGGTGAGCACGCTGGCTACGCGTGGACCACTACGATGAACTTCCAGGGCAACGTGAGGACGATCGCTGGCCTCATCTTCTCCGGAATCTGTCACCGGTTCCCTCGACTCAACTTCGTCTCGGTTGAGAGCGGAATCGGGTGGATCCCGGCGTTGCTCGAAGCGATGGACTGGCAGTTCATGAACAGTGGTGTGCGGCGCGATCACCCCGACTGGGATCTCCCGAGCGAGTACTTCAAGCGCCAGATCTACGGCTGCTTCTGGTTCGAGAAGGAGTCCGCCAAGGCCGCGATCGAAATTCTCGGACCTGACAACTTCCTCTATGAGACCGACTATCCCCATCCGACGAGCATGTCTCCGGGTCCGGCATCGGTCGCCCAGAATCCACTCGACTTCATGGTGGAGTCGCTCGGCGGATTCCCTGACGAAACGATCGCGAAGCTCGTCCACGACAACGCCGCGCGGATCTACAACCTGTAGACAGCCGCCTCGCGAAACGGGACGGTGGGGCGAGGGCTCAGGTCGGCCGACCGTACCCATCGCCTTGCAGGAATGAGTCCTGTTCCTCCTACGCCTGATCCAACTGGCATTGGGGGAACAGGCTCAATCTTCGCTGCCGGACTCTGTTCTCGGGCGTTCGCCCCGCGACGCCGGACGTCGCCGGATATGTGGAGATCTCCTGTGAGCTCAGTTGCCGACTTACTGTCGCGGGAACCGTCATCGATCCGAGGCGAGCGGCAAACGACCCGCGGGATATTCAACAACGAGTCGGCAGGCTCCGAACGGACGCCATCTCATCCGCTCCTCAACGCCGCCTGGTCCGGCCGGGTAGACGCAGTGTTGGGGACAGCCCTACGGACCTGAACGCAATAGCAGCACGGTGCGCCTCCGCGTGAGCATGCGCCGATCCGACCAGTAAGGAGCAAATCGTGTCCGACGCATTCATTGTGGGAGCGGTCCGTACCCCCGTAGGCCGCCGCAATGGCGCCCTCAGTGCCGTACACCCAGCCGACCTCGGTGCTGAGATTCTTCGTGCGCTGCTTGAGCGCACGAGTGCCGATCCAGCAGCGGTCGACGATGTGTATTTTGGCTGCGTCTGCCAGATCGGTGCGCAATCCAGCAATATTGCTCGGACCGCGTGGCTCTCTGCCGGGCTTCCCGAGCACGTTCCCGGCACAACGCTCGACCGGCAGTGCGGATCATCTCAGCAAGCCGTGCACTTCGCTGCTCAGGCTGTGCGTTCTGGCTTTGCCGATCTAGTGGTAGCCGGCGGCGTTGAGGTGATGAGCCTGGTTCCGATCGGCAGCCCGGCGTCTGTCGGCGACGAGGCTGGAATGGGTAGTCCGTACGGCGGCGCTGGCTGGCAGGAGCAGTATGGGGATCAGGAGGTTTCCCAGTTCCGGGGAGCTGAGCTGATTGCCAGTGAGTGGCAGATTTCGCGTGAGGACATGGAGCGTTTTGCGCTCGGCAGCCACCAGCGCGCGACTGCGGCACAGGACGATGGGGCTTTCGATGCCGAGATCGCCGAAGTATTCGGAATGGTTCGTGACGAATGCCCTCGACCGGACACGACTCTCGAGCGAATGGCAGGACTGAGGCCGCTCGCGGAGGACGGCCTCTTGACTGCGGCTGTGTCGAGTCAGATCTCCGACGGGGCGGCGGCAATGCTGATCGCCTCCGAGCGGGCCGTGCGAGAGCATAGCCTGACGCCGCTCGCTCGGGTTCACAGCTTGGCAGTCGTCGGGTCGGACCCGATCAGAATGCTGACCGGACCAATTCCCGCTACCGAGAAGGTCCTCAAGAGTTCGGGTCTGGGGATTGATGAGATCGACCACTTCGAAGTCAACGAGGCCTTTGCCTCCGTAGTGCTTGCTTGGCAGAAGCAGATGGGCGCTGACCCTGCCAGGGTCAATCCTCTAGGGGGCGCAATCTCGCTCGGGCACCCTCTCGGTGCAACCGGCGCACGATTGATGACCACCCTGGTTCACAACTTGCGCCGAACGGGTGGGCGCTTCGGCCTACAGACGATGTGTGAGGGCGGTGGCATGGCAAACGCCACCGTCGTCGAGTCGCTCTAGGGCCGGGCGTTCCGGATCGGGGCCACCGTGGGCGGCGATCCATTACGTCACAGCCAGCCGGTGCCGAACCTAGACGTGCCTACATAACAGTTTCTATCTGAAATCGACCAGTTGCCGCCGTGAGGGTTCACCTGCAGCGCCGGCGACCAAATTGCCAGACCCAGGAGCACTCGTGTCCTTCTTTGAGACCTCCCCGCGCGCTCAGCAGTTACAAGACGAATTGTTGTCGTTCATGGACGCCCATGTGTATCCGGCTGAAGCTGTCTATGAGCAGCAGATGCTGGAGTCGGGTGACCCGCACTTCCAGCCTCCGATCCTCGAGGATTTGAAGGTCGAGGCTCGTCGACGTGGTCTGTGGAACTTGTTCCATCCGCACCCGGAAACAGGCGCTGGACTGACGAATCTCGAATACGCGCCTTTGGCGGAGATCATGGGTCGGAGTCACATCGCGTCGGAGGCATGCAACTGCAACGCGCCAGATACCGGAAACATGGAGGTACTGGAACTCTTCGGTACCGCCGAGCACAGCACGAAGTACCTAAAGCCTCTCCTGGACGGCAAGATCGCGTCCGCCTTTGCCATGACTGAGCCCGGAGTAGCGAGCGCGGACGCAACAAACGTCGAGCTTTCAATGGTTCGTGACGGTGACGAATATGTGCTCAATGGGCGTAAGTGGTTCGCGTCCAACGCGATGCACAAGAACCTCGAGGTTCTGATCGTCATGGGTAAGACCGATCCGACTGCGCCTCCCCACCGACAGCAGTCGATGATGGTCGTTCCTGCAGATGCACCGGGAGTCACGATTGTTCGAGACCTCAGCGTCTTCGGATACCGCGATCGCGAGGGCCACCCCGAGATTCGATTCGACAACGTCAGGGTACCCATCGAAGACGTCCTTAAAGGCGAGGGCGAAGGATTTGCGATCAGCCAAGCACGACTCGGCCCCGGTCGCATTCATCACTGCATGCGTACGATCGGCATGGCTGAGCGAGCATTGGAGCTGCTCTGTCGGCGTGCCCAGTCGCGTGTGACCTTCGGTAAGCCGCTCGCGGACAACGCCAACATCCAGGACTGGATTGCTGAGGCCCGCATTGAAATCGAGATGATTCGGTTGTTAACGCTGAAGGCAGCTCATCTGATGGACACTGTCGGCAACAAGGCTGCGCAGACTGAAATCGCGGCAATCAAGGTAGCGGCTCCCTCGATTGCGCTCAAGATAATCGATCGCGCGATTCAAGTGCATGGCGCAGCCGGGGTTACTGGCGACTTTCCACTTGCGATGGCCTACGCCCACATCAGGACTTTGCGTTTGGCCGATGGCCCGGACGAAGTGCACAAGCGCGCTATCGCTCGCCGCGAGTTGAAACAGTATGTGGCACTCCGGTCGGAAGGATTGTGATTACGTTGCGTGACAAGCAAACGAAGCCTGGTGGCGACCTGAGCGGGCGGACTGCAATCGTCACTGGCGCATCGCGAGGTATCGGATTTGCGACCGCCCAAGCATTGGCGTCGGCTGGGGCGAACGTTGTGCTCACCTCCCGCAGCCAGGAGTCGGCGGATGCGGCGGCGGGGCGGATTGTCGCCCCGGGCGGCACAGTCGTGGGCTTCGCTGCTCATGCTGCTGACGAGGACCAGGCCCGGCGCTGCATCATGGCGACTATCGAGCGCTTCGGTTCGCTGGACATCCTCGTCAACAATGCAGGGACAAATCCGGCCTACGGGCCTGTAATCGAGCAGGACCGCGCCAGGTTCGTTAAGACGATGGACGTAAATCTGTGGGCGCCGATTCTATGGACCAAGATCGCCGTCGCTGCCTCCATGGCAGACAGCGGAGGCGTGGTCATCAACACCTCATCGATCGGTGGGTTTGCGCAATCCCCAGGAATCGGCATGTACAACCTTTCGAAGGCAGCGCTCATTTACCTCACCAAGCAGCTTGCAATCGAGCTTGCACCGGCGGTCAGGGTCAACTCGGTCGCGCCGGGAGTGGTACGCACGAAACTAGCTGAGGCGCTCTGGGCGGAACACGAGGCCGAGGTCGCTGCGTCGACTCCATCAGGGCGCATTGGTGAACCAGAGGATGTAGCAGCGGCCATCGCCTTCCTAGCATCAGACGCGGCTTCCTGGATCACCGGTGAGACGATGGTGATCGATGGCGGCCAGCGCTTGGGTGACGTTCGAAACTTTCAGATGATGAATACTGCCCATGCCGAGAACCTGTAGAGCAGCGGTTCCACAGAGCGGACGGTGTGGCGTTCTATTACCCTCCGGGGTTGTGTCCGCAAGAGGCGATGTCGGTTGACCACCCAACGGTGCCCCAAATGGTGTGTTCACCAAGGCCATAGGTATCGGGCGGCATTACACGAGCACGAGAGTGAGTCGAAAGCCATCGCCCTTACTTGGCCCCCCGAAGTGGGACCCAGCGACTGGTTCGATATCAAGACGGTGCAGTACGTATCCGAGTATAAGGACGAAGGTGACGTGAGGACGTACGTGGAACTCGCTCATCATCGCAGCGGGCGATACCGCGTAATTGGCCTGACATCAGAAGAAGCCCGGAGCCTGGCAGAGCGGCTGATCGGATTCGCCGAGCTGGCCGAGAGCGAATAACCCACAAGAATCCCAGTTCCGGTGCTGCACTTTCGCCGCTGACGGGACGTGAGGCGCAGTGCGCCGACGTCAGTAAAGGCCGAAGAAGGAAACTCGGGAACAAGTCGAGCTGTTGCGTACCGCGGATCGTGAGGGTCTCGCGGTGAAGGAGGAACATTGGATGAGATGGAGATCCTGAGACACGCAGACAGGGTCCTTGAGCAGAATGATCCGACCGACCGCCTGCCGTTCTTGCGCGCGCGGTTCGATGCCGGGCTTGCGTTTGTTCACTATCCGACCGGCTCCGGCGGTCTGGGCGCCGCTCGCGAGTTGCAGCAGGTGGTTGATGCGGCGTTCGCATCGGCCGGCGCCCCGGACAACGACCCGGACTCCTTGCCAGTCGGCCTGGGGATGGCTGCCCCGACGATCGTGGCACATGGAACTCCGGCACAGTGTGCGCGACACCTGCGCCCCCTGTGGACCGGCGAGGAGGTGTGGTGCCAGCTCTTCAGCGAGCCGGGAGCAGGTAGCGACCTTGCCGGTCTAGCGACGCGTGCTGTGCAGGACGGGGATGAGTGGATTGTCTCCGGACAGAAGGTCTGGACATCGATGGCCCGAGAAGCAGACTGGGCGATCCTGCTGGCCCGCACGGATCCGAACGTACCCAAGCACGCAGGCCTGACCTACTTCATCCTCGATATGTCAGCGCCCGGTGTCGAGGTCCGACCCCTGCGGCAGATGACGGGAGATGCGGAGTTCAACGAAGTCTTCCTCAATGACGTCCGGGTCCCGGACACGCAGAGGGTAGGTGAGATCGGAGACGGCTGGCGGGTGGCGCAGACCACCCTGTTCAACGAACGCGTCGCCCTCGGCGGAGACGTGAAACCTCGGGAATCAGGGGCCATCGCGGCCGTGGCCCGGACGTGGCGGGAACGACGGGAACTGCGGGATCCTGTCGCCCTGGCCGAACTGATGCGTCTGTGGGTCAACAACGAGGCAATGAGGCTCACAAGCGCGCGGCTCGCCCAGCAGATGGCAGCGGGCGAACCGGGTCCGGAAGGGTCTGCCATCAAGCTGGAGTTCGCCCGACTGACCCAAGAGGTATCGGGGTTCGAGCTGGAACTATTGCGAGGTGACGGACTTCGCTACGACGACTGGCTGACCGACACCTGGCCCGAGGAACGCGCCCCTGGGATCAACTTCTTCGGCCGCGACGCCGGCTATCGCTACCTCCGTGCGAAGGCCAACTCCATCGAGGGCGGCACATCGGAGGTACTTCGCAACATCATTTCCGAACGGGTGCTTGGCCTGCCTGTCGGCGAGAGGCCGGACAAGACCAAGCCGTGGAAGGACCTGCCTCGATGAAGAATTTACTCTACACCGACGTGGAGGAGTCTCTTCGAGACTCGACTCGCGCACTCCTCGACAAGTTCTGGCCGTCGACCGAGATGACAGCCAGGGTAGAGGCCGTCGATTCCGACGATTCGGACCTGTGGGCGGCGCTGGCCCGTGACCTAGGGGTGGCGGGGCTCGCCGTGGCCGACAGCTCAGGAGGCCAGGGTGGTACCTGGCGCGAGATGTCGGTAATTGCCGAAGAACTGGGCCGGAGCCTTGCCCCGACCCCGTTCCTCGGCAGCACCGTCCTTGCTACGGCGACCGTTCAATCCCTCGGCTGCGTCGAGTTGCTCGGGGATCTTGCCTCGGGGGCGCGTACAGCTGCATTGGTCTGTTCCATCGACCGTGCGCACGGAGCGTGGCCAACGGACCTTGTTGTTCGCGACGGCCGCATCGTCGGGCGAGTTCGCAACGTAGTCGACATCGCCGCGGCCGATTACCTGCTCATGCCGGTCACCGACTCACAAGGCCGGTGCGCCCTGTACCGCGTTCTGCGAGAATCGGCGTCCGTGACGGCGGTGGTCTCGCTTGATCTCACCCGCCCGGTGGCCGATGCGACGTTCGACGTCGACCTGTCGGAGGCCCGGCTGCTGGCAGATGGTACGGCCGCTCGCCGGGCCGTGGATGCCGGCCTCATCGCAGGTGCCGTGATGCTGTCATCGGAGCTGTTGGGCGTGGCGGAACGTTGCATGGAACTGACCATCGACTACCTCAAGGAGCGTCGTCAGTTCGGTATGCACATCGGATCCTTCCAGGCCCTGAAGCACCGAGTGGCGGACCAGTGGGCCCTCATGACCCAGGCGCGAGCGGTGGCTCGCTATGCCGCTGCTTGCTTGGCGGACGATGATCCGGATACGGTTGTGGCGGCATCGGTTGCAAAGGCGTACATCAGCGCGGTGGCAGTCCGAGTGGCGGAAGAGTGCATTCAGCTTCATGGCGGCATCGGCTTCACCTGGGAGGCCCCGCTGCATCTGTACTTGAAGCGAGCGAAGGCCGATTCGTTGGCTCTGGGTGCTCCTAGGGTGCACTACACACGGTTGGCCGATCTCGTCGGGCTTGCGGTGACATAGGACTCGGTCTTGTCTATGGGTCAGGACACAGCAATGCCGGAGGCGGCGCCTCGCGCAGTACCCCCGATGGTGCACGGGGGACCGGGCTCCCGGCCGCAGAGTCAGGCTCGTTCTGAGCGCATACTCGCGCGCGGTCGGCTACTCGCGCGCGGTCGGTCCGCATGCTCGACCAAATTCGGAATAGGAGCAACCGTACATGCTATTGATGGAAGGTAAGGCCGGTCTCGTGACGGGCGCGGGTTCCGGTATCGGGCGCGCAACTGCGATCGCCGTTGCGAATCATGGTGCCACGGTGGGCGTTTCGGACTACAACGAAGAGTCGGGCAAAGAGACTGTTGCCCTGATCAACGAGGCAGGAGGCAAGGCCGAGTTCTTCAGGTGCGACGTCAGCGAAGAGGAGCAGGTGAAGGCGCTGGTCGACCTCACCGCGAACACGTACGGAACACTGGACTTCGCCTTCAACAATGCCGGCACCGCCGGCGAATTCGCCCCTATCGGAGAGATGGACAGCGCCGTATTCGACCGGGTCATGAAGATCAACCTGTATGGCGTCTTCTATTGCATGAAGTATGAGGTCCTCGCGATGGAGGCCAGTGGTGGCGGCGCCATCGTCAACACATCCTCGATCAACGGTCTAATCGGCATCCCCCGTAACGCCTCGTACAACGCCTCGAAGTTCGCCGTCATTGGCATAACTAAGAATGTTGCGATCGACTATGGGGCCAAGGGCATCCGCGTGAATGCCCTGGCTCCGGGACCCACGACGACCCCCATGCTCACAGACGCGCTGGAGCGCCACACGCCGGAGTTCAGAGAATCTATGTACGCGTCTCTTCCGATGCGCGACCTCTTGAAGCCCGAGGATCAGGCCAACGCGGCCGTTTGGCTGTGCTCGGACCAGGCACGAATGATTACAGGTACGACCCTCGTTGTAGACGGCGGCAGGGTTCCGTAGTTGTTGAATCCCAGAGATCTTTCACCAGCGTTTCACGCGCTCAGGACCAGGTCGACAGCATGATGAGGAGTCGCCGCCAGACGTCGGCATGCCTGGGCGATGTTCGACTGCCCAACCCGACGATGCAGCCCGATGACCACGTTCCTCAGCGCCGCCATCACCTGAGGAGCGCGTCCGGTGCGAACGGTGGACCTGTTTTCATCGAACGTCACATCCCGCACGTAATGGACCTTGTTTTCGACTGCCCAGCGACCCCGGATCCACGACGCCAGCAATCTCGGCGGCGCCTGCTCGCACCGCAGCGAACAGATCGCGTAGACAACCTCGGTGCCCCACTGTTGTGCGCCGATCACGCCGCAGTCCCGGATCACCTCAATTGCATCTGTGCTTGAAGCGCGCGAAGGCCGATTCGTTGGCTCTGGGTACTCCTAGGGTGCACTACGCACGGTTGGCCGATCTCGTCGGGCTTGCGGTGCGGTAGGACTCGATCCTTGATCTTGGGGGCCCGAACGGCGCCGACGGCCAGTAGGGCGGTTGGTGTCTAGGAGGAAAGATCGAGGCTAGCGCCAGGCTAGCGCCGGGTGATTCCGAGGCGTCTGTTGCAGATGCGCCTGATGTCACCCAATATCACACTCGGCAAGGGCCAATCCTTCGCTTCGAGGAGGTGTCGAGTCGGAGAAAGAATGGCCTGCGGTCAGGCCGAATTCAACAAATATGTCTTCGGCCGACCCACCATTCCAATGTCGCCATTTGACTGCGAAGGCCATTATGGCATCGTTTTGCTGATTCAACTGCGATCCGAGCAGAGGGCGTGCCTTTCTTAGGCTGCCACCAGCCAATGGCCTCTGCGTTGCTCCACTCCCAGCGCTGTTTCTACGATTATCCATTGTACCGCTTGCCTGGACCGCACCTCGAATTTGCATATTCGCTGCACCTCGAATTCGATGATTGAAGGTCCGGTAAGAAACTTTGGTTGTGCACGATATGCAAGCAGTCTCTCGCCAGAACGTGGTCGGCTTGTTCCAGAAATTGACTGCGACTACAGGCCGAACCCACTCGGGTCTGCTTCGTACGCGACCGCGGTCGGACCAGGCAAACCCGCGATCCAGGATCGGATGTGTTCGTAATCCGGGGTCAACGTGGGTCTGACGGTCTCGCCGCTCACGCCTTCGATCGCTGCTGCTGCGACCGAACGGTGCGTACACATCGAGACCGACACTCGTCGCTCGGTAATCGCCGGGGCCTCCCACCACTGTTGGATAGACCGAGCAGGGCCAATTCCTACATGGGTGAGAGGGCCCCGGCCCCGCATCCCTCGGAGCTAGTGAAATTTTCCGGGGCACCCTCACACCGTCTGGCCGAGAGTGAAAACCTCAGCGCGGTGACGGACTTTCATGACTGGTTGGCGTCTTTTTCTATGCCCGTCCGGAGCTGTCCGGAGTTAACTTTGAGCCGTGAACGCGAGTAGGCCGTTGAAGCCGCAGTCCGCTGTTCTACATCGCGAATTTAAAGTGGCGATATGCCGTGATTATGCCGAAACGCACGCCGAATACCATGGAATTTGGGGAGGTCTGCGACCGCGCGCAGCCGCCGAAAAATCGTGCAAGCATGATCTAGACGACGCGGCTTGAGAGATGCCCCTGGGCGGTGGTAAATCGGGGGACCGCGAGCGGGACCAGGCTCGTTCTGAGTGCACATCCGCGCGTGGGCGATCCACGTGCTCAACAAAAGACGAATAGGAGCAACCGTACATGCAACTGATGGATGGTAAGGCCGGTCTGGTGACAGGCGCGGGCTCTGGTATCGGCCGCGCAGGTGCCATCGCCTTCGCGAACCACGGTGGTAAAGTGGTCGTTTCGGACTACAACGAAGAGTCGGGCCAAGAGACCGTTGCCTTGATCAACGAGGCCGGGGGCCGGGCCGATTTCTTCCGGTGTGACGTGAGCGAAGAAGATCAGGTTAAGGCACTTGTCGACTTCACCGTAAGTACGTATGGTGCGCTGGATTTCGCTTTCAATAACGCTGGTACCGATGGAGAGTTCGCCCCAATCGGCGAAATGGACAGTGCCGTCTTCGACCGGGTCATGAAGATCAATCTATATGGCGTCTTCTACTGCATGAAGCATGAGGTCCTTGCGATGGAGGCAGGCGTTGGCGGTGCAATCGTCAACACATCCTCGAGTAATGGTTTGATCGGTATACCCCGCAACGCCTCGTACAACGCCTCGAAGTTCGCCGTAATTGGCATAACCAAGAATGTCGCGATCGACTACGGGTTCAGGGGCATCCGCGTGAATGCCCTGGCTCCCGGACCCACGACCACCCCCATGCTCACCGAAGCGCTAGAGCGTCACACGCCGGAGTTTAAAAACGCCATGTACGCGTCTCTGCCGATGCGCGACCTCTTGAGGCCCGAGGACCAGGCCAATGCGGCCGTCTGGCTGTGCTCGGACCAGGCGCGGATGATTACGGGCACTACCCTGGCTGTGGACGGCGGGTACTTAGCCTAACCTCCGTGGCTCCACATTAAGTTTCGCGACCTGACCAACTACAACGCCAGATCGCTGCGGCGCCCAGTCCCACAGTAATGCGATGAATGTGGGACTGGGCGCGCTTGCTTGAGACCGGTGTGTTCAAGACCACACCTTCAAACTCGATTGCGCACGAGACTCTTTCGCGGCGCCGGGCCCACCTCTTCGACTGCCGATCCTGTCGCAGGCTCGTCGGCATTGCCTGGACGGTTGTCCCCGTCGATCAACGCGCCGTAGGATATTGGAGATTTTCCGCCGCAGCGCCGCCTCACGAGCGCGCATATGCCCACCACCCGTCAGAGCACCGCTCGCACGCAGTGGAGTATATGCGATCGCCGGCCACAGACTTACGTGGAGTTCGCCCGAGACGTCCCGCCAGGATTTGGGTCAGGGGACTGTCGATAGTCGTCCCGCGATGGGTGACATCGGCATGTCCACCGACGAGGTGATGTTGGTAAAAACGGGTGATCTTGCGACAACAGAATCAGGGCGCGCGGAGCGGGCGTCTTGACGAAACGTTCGATCAAACGGAGGCGGAACCGGAGTCGTGTTGGAGGCGAAGGCCTTACAGGGTAGGCGATTCAGCGGAGGTACTTGCGCACTTACATGAAGTCTGAATATGATGTGATTGCAATCACTACAATGATAGAGATAATGATATCTCGTCGCGTACGCGGACTGTCGGCGGTGGTGTGCGCATTGACATCGATGAGTTGGATCTGAAGGGAAGATGCATGGGACTGCTGGCGAACAAAGTTGCATTCGTTACGGGAGCCGCTCGTGGCCAGGGTCGCTCGCACGCTCTCCGGCTGGCCCAGGAGGGGGCGGACATTATCGCCCTTGACATCTGCTCCCAGGACATCGGAACGGTCAATTACGATCTGGCGACCCGGGCCGACCTAGACGAGACCGTGCGGCTCATCGAGAGCGTCGGCCGCCGGGTGGTGGCAGGAGTAGGCGACGTGCGTGAGCTCGACCAGGTGCAGAAAGTGGTGGACGAGGGCCTCGCCGCATTCGGCCACATCGACATCGTCTGTGCCAACGCTGGAATCGGTGCTATCGGGGTCTCCTGGGAGATAACTGCGGAAAACTGGCGCGACGTGATTGACACCAACCTCACAGGCGTATTCAACACCACACGTGCGGCGTTGCCGTCAATGGTCGAGCGGGGTCAGGGTGGATCTGTCATTCTGATCAGCTCGGCGACTGGCATCAACGGCTACCGTCATACCGCGCATTACACGGCGGCGAAACATGGCGTGATCGGGCTCATGAAAGTGCTTGCGCAAGAAACTGGTACCCACAACATCCGGGTGAACGCCGTGTGTCCCACCAATGTCAATACACCCCTCATCATCAACCAAGAGACATTCGACGTCTTCGCGCCGCACATCGAGAACCCTGGAGTTGACGACGTACGGGATGGGTTTGCCTCCCTCCACGTCTTGCCGAACCTGCCCTGGGTCGAACCGAGCGACGTGTCGGAGGCGGTCCTGTGGTTGTCTTCCGAGCACGCCAGGTACGTCACGGGCGTCTCCCTGCCGATTGACGCCGGAAACGCCATAAAGAAGGGCTGACGGCAAATCTGCCGCAGCCTTCCATACGCCCAGATGATGCGGAGCACCGATGCAGCCGATTGACCACACATCCTTTTTCATCGACGGTGCCTGGCGCGCCGCCCAGACCGACCGATCCTTCGACGTAATCTCCCCGCGCTCGGAAGAGCGGATCGGACGTGTCCCCGCCGCGTCGCGGGCCGACATCGACGCCGCGGTCGCCGCAGCCCGCCGAGCCTTCGACGAGGGACCCTGGCCACGGATCAACCCGCAGGAACGGGCAGAGTACTTCAAGCGCATCGCTACAGGGATCGAGAAGCGCAAGGACGAACTGGCGCTGCTCATCTCCGAGGAGCTCGGCTGCACCCTGCGCTACTCCCAGCTCTACCAGGTGCCGGCACCGGCGATGAGCTTCAACTACTCCGCCGAACTCGGCCGCACGCTCGAACTAGAAGAGGTGCGAGTCAGTGATCTCACCCCCCTAGCAGGTAGCGCAGGGGGGGCGAGCATAATTCCCATGCGAGGAAACAGCCTCGTCGTCCGGGAACCCGTAGGCGTGGTGGCGGCGTTCCCCGCCTACAACTTCGCCTTCGCAGCGGTCGGACAGAAGCTGGGGCCAGCGCTGCTCGCGGGATGCACGGTGGTCCTCAAGGTCACGGAACCCAACCCGCTGGCCACATTCGTCTACGGCGAGATCTTCGAAGAAGCGGGTCTCCCACCAGGCGTAGTAAATATCGTGGCCGCGGGGGCGAGCGAGTCCGCGTACCTTGTCCAACACCCGGGCGTCGACATGGTTAGCTTCACCGGGTCGGACGAGGTCGGCTCCAAGGTGGCCGCCGCGTGTGGCGCGCTCGTGCGACCATGCGTTCTGGAACTAGGGGGGAAATCCGCAGCGATCGTCCTGGAGGATGCACGGCTGGAAGATGTCGTACCCGTGCTGGTGGACAGCAGTGTCGGCTCGAACTCTGGTCAGGTCTGTGTTGCGCAGACCCGGTTCATCGTGCCGGCCCAGCAGTATGACGGGTACGCCGAGGTACTCGCGCAGGCGTTCTCGTCTCTGAAGGTCGGTGACCCGATGGACGCGGACACGGTGATCAGCCCGCTCGTCACCGCAACACAGCGTGATCGAGTGGAGTCGTTCGTCGAATCAGCCCGTAGCGAGGGTGCCACCGTCGCTACAGGCGGGCGTCGGCCCGCAGACCTGCCGGTGGGGTGGTACTACGAACCCACGCTCATCACCAATGCTCACAACGGTATGAAGGTTTCACGCGAGGAGGTCTTCGGCCCAGTCGCTGTCCTTATTCCGCACGACGGTGAGGAGGACGCGATCCGCATTGCGAACGACAGCCCCTACGGCCTCGCAGGCTCGGTGTTCACCGCCGATGATGCCCACGGCTTTGAGGTGGCACGACGTATCCGAACAGGGATCTTCTCGGTAAACACCTTCGTCGCCGACCTCGGCTCGCCCTTCGGCGGATATCGCAAGTCGGGGATTGGACGTGAGCACGGCCCGACGGCTGTGGACGAGTACCTGCACAGTCGCACAATATCTATGGATCCGGGCACGGTAATGCCGCAGGAAGTCACTCGCGGAGTACCTCGCGGGGGTGGGCCGGGGACCGTGCTCCCCGGAACGGATTCCGGCTCGTTCTGATCGTACTGCTCGCGCGCGGTCGATCCGCGTGCTCAACGGATTCGAAGGGGAGTAACCCTACATGCTTGATGCACGAGGAAATCGACAGCTAGACAAGCGTACTCGCTTGATCAAGGGTGTCAGCGCGGGTGCCGCGATATTGATACTGGCCGGGTGCGGGCTGGGTGACACGGCGAGCGACGGTGACGGAGTTGGCGTCGCCGGCACGTCCAAGGCAGGAGGCGTGGTCCTGCCTGCTAATGAGTTGGTTCATCCCGAGACCAGCACGCTGTGTGGGGACAAGCCGTTGCGCATCGCCTTCATGCTGGGGCAGTCGGACATGTGGGGAGCGATCACCAACGCGGAGATGATCGACGAGGCCTCGGCGTGCCCCAACGTCGAGACTGCGTTCTTCAACGCGAAGGGCGACCAGCAGAAGGCGATAGCGAACCTGCAGAGCGTGGTCGCGCAGGGATTCGATGGTGTGCTCGTGAGCACCAACTGGCCCGACGCGCAGCTCCCTGGTATCCGAGCTGCCTTCGAGCAGGGTGTCTCGATCGCGCCGTTCAACATTGTCATCGGCGGAGAAGTCGGCAAGGACTACACCGCCCGCATCGATCAGGCCCTGGATCTTATCGGCCAGCAGCACGCCGACTGGATCGCGAAGCAACTGGGAGAGCAGGGCAAGGTCGCCTACCTGGGTGGAATGGCCGGTGACCCGTGGGACACCGGGGTCTGGAACGGGTTCAAGGAACAGATCGCGAAGTACCCCGGCATCGAGATGCTCAGCGATGCCCCGGTTCCGACCGATTGGACAGCGGAGAGCACCCAGAAGGCCATGGCTGGAATGCTCGCCCGATTCCCGGAGATCGACGGACTGGTAGCCCCTTACGGTGCCGGACTACCCGGCGCCTTCCGTGCCTACACCGCTGCGGGGAAGCCGCTCCCGCCGATCGCGACCTCCAGTACTTCCAACGAGATGGCATGCGACTGGCTGAAGTTGCGCCAGCCGGACACCCAAATGTTCTCGGTGGAGGGGACGACCCGAGGAATTCGCATTGCCTTCCGGAAGGTGCTCGCGGATCTCACCGGCAGCGTCAACGACGAGTCGACGACCTACTCGCTGTTCCCGTACATCGACACCACCGCTGGCGTTGAGCCGAAATGTGATCCGACGTTGCCGCCGGGCGCTGACCTCTCCAGCTCACTTACTGCTGAGGACCTGGCCAAAGTACTGGAATGAGTGGAGTGAGCGCGCACCCTTCAGCGACGTGAGGTGAGGGGTGCGCGTCTCGGCCTCACCACAGTTAGAAAGCGAGACAACATGAACGCAGGGTCTGCAACTGGGGAGATGTCGCCAGAGGCTGCATCCATGTACTCGGCCGAGCCGTCGTTGCGGTTCATCGGCGTCACTAAAACCTTTGGACCGGTCGTCGCCGTCAAGGGCGTGAGTCTCGAGATCCTGGCCAGCGAGATCCATGGAGTCGTCGGGGAGAACGGCGCCGGTAAGTCGACTCTCGTGGGAATGGCGACGGCCGCGCGTCCTCAGACCACCGGGATTGTCGAGGTCATGGGCGAGCGACTGGAGGGGGCGAACCCCCGCCAGCCGCAGCAACTTGGTCTGGCCGCAGTTCGACAGGATCCAGCGATATTCCCGGATATGTCGGTCGCGGAGAACCTCTGGCTCAAGGCGCCGAAGTCGATCCGCCCGCCACGCTCGGAGATGTATGAGTGGGCGCGGAGGGTTCTCGACACCGGCATCGCGCCGGGTCTGGTGAGCGAGCGCGCGTTGGCCAGCGACCTCAGTGTCGAGGCCCTGTACACGGCCGAGCTCGCTGTTGCGCTCGCTCAGAATCCGAAAGTGATGCTCCTGGACGAGCCCACCGAGCATCTCGGGGCGGACCTGGTGGCGACGCTGTTCGAACGACTGCGTGAGCTCCGCGAGGCCGGCTGTGCTGTGCTCTACATCTCGCACCGACTCCGTGACGTGCAGGGGCTCGCTGACCGAATCAGCGTCATGAGAGACGGCAGACTCGTCGAGACCTTTGGTTCCGGAGAACTCACGATCGACGAGATAGTCGCGCACATCGCGGGCCGACCGGTCGATAGAATCTTCCCACCGAAGTCGCCGAAGATCGACGAGACACTGCCCCCGGTGTTGGAGGTGCGCCAGCTCGCGGGCTCGGGCTTCAAGGCGGTTGACTTCACATTGGCCGCGGGCGAGGTTGTCGGACTGGCCGGAATCGAGGGCAACGGGCAACGAGAGTTCCTGCGCGGCCTCGCCTGCTTGGTTCCGACCACCGGTAGCTACGAGATCGTGGGGCACAGTCTGCGTCGCCGCACCCGACAGGCTGCCAGCGAGCAACGTATCGAGTATGTGCCGCGTGATCGCCGGGCAGAGGGCCTCTTCGGGAGCTTGTCGGTGCGGGAGAACCTGCAACTCGACACGGCTGACGGTGGGAAGCGTGGCGGCTTGATCCGGCGGTCTGTCGAACAGCGAGCGGCGGTTGACGTCGTCCGACGCTTCGGGATCCGCACCCCTTCGCCCGAAACGGTCGTCAGTTCATTGTCGGGTGGAAACGCCCAGAAAACTGTTCTCGCACGGGCATTGAATCGTGATCCGAAAGTGTTGCTGCTCGATGAGCCGTCGCAGGGTGTCGACGTGGGCGCGCGTGAAGAGATCTACAGAATGATCCGGTCATCGGTGGACGGCGGAGCCTCCGTTGTGATCGCCGGTTCGGACGCGGCAGAACTCGAGGGTCTGTGCGACCGGGTACTGGTGTTCGCTCGGGGTGCCGTCGTCGCGGAGTTGACCGGCAACAACCTCACCGAGCGCAACATCGTCGGAGCGGCGGTGACCGCAGACGCGGATCACCGTGACAGTGAGGAGGAGCCGCGCCACAAAGGCGGTGTGTCTCTCACTCTGTCACGCTCGTGGCTGCTGCTGCTTTTCAACGTGCTGCTTGCCGCTGCGGTGAGTCTGATTGACTCCAGCTATCTGTCCGAGCTCAATTTTGGTTTCATGTTGGCGGCATTCACCACGCTCGGGTTGGTGGCCATGGCGCAGCAGGCGATGCTGCTCATCGGTGGTATCGACCTCTCGGTCGGTGCGCTTGCCGGTCTCACCGTCGTGGTCGCCTCCTTCTTGTTGACCGGGGTCAATCTCGCGGCCAATCTGCTGATCTTCGTGGGGGTTTTGCTGGCGATGATCGCAGTGGTGGCTGCGATCAACTACTTTGTCGGCGATACCATCGGTCTCACTCCGTTCATCGGAACACTGGCCACGTATACCGTCCTTCAGGCGGTGATGATCACCATGCGGCCGGCTCCGGGCGGGGTCATCGATGCCGGGTTGACCGACATCATCGGCGCGACCGTGGGGCCGGTTCCGATCATTCTCATCGTGTGCATCGCGATCGGGTTCCTGCTTCAGTGGGCACTGTCTCGCACGGTGTGGGGCGCCTCGCTCAGGGCGGTGGGCGGCGCACCTGACGTCGCTGCCACCGTGGGGATGAAGACCAAACGGTTGAGGTTGAGTGCTTATCTGCTGGCGTCGACGCTCGCCGGTATTGGCGGGATCATGCTGATGACCCAGGTTGGCACCGGCGTCAACACCGCCGGACTGAACTACACCTTCAGCAGTATGACGGCGGCGATTGTCGGTGGTGCTGTCCTCACTGGCGGGCGCGGTTCGTTCCTCACTGCGTTGCTGGGAGCGGCCTTGGTCCAGCAGGCATTTTCCGCGACGACCTTCGCCGGGCTCAGCGACGCGGTGCAGTACTACTTCGTCGGGGGTCTCATCATCATCGCCGCCCTCATCAACGGTGGTCGCGGTCGGTTCTCCGATCTCGTCGACCGTGTCGGTTCCGCACTACGGCTCCGCTCGAAGGGAGAGCACGCGTGAACGACCGCAACGACCCAACTGCAGAAGCGAAGTCGATCCTCATGAGGCTTCGTTCCGTTCCGAACCTGCCGATCATCGTGATGGTTGTCGTGATCTTTGTGGTCAGTGCAATCTTCGCGAGCGGTTCTCTCAGTGGCGGGTCCCTACGGACCATGCTTCCCCTGGCCGCGGTGCTTGCCCTCGCCGGCGTGGGACAGAGCCTTGTCATCCAACAGCGAGGCATGGATCTTTCGGGTGCGGGAGTGATCGCGTTGACAGCGGTCATTCTCTCCCAGCAGACGCAGGGTCTGGTGCCAGCACTGTTGCTGTCACTGATAATTGCCATCCTGGTCGGATTGATCAACGGATCGTTGGTGCGTTTCGGCCTGATCTCCATCGTCATGACGCTCGCCACCTATCAGGTGCTGACCGGGGTGGTCTACGAATGGTCGAACGGTGTGGCCGGCTCCGTGCCCGCGTCATTGAGCGCCTTCGTCAACAGATCGGTCCTCGGTATCCCGGTGAGCGTGTTGATCGTCGGTGTCGTCGTCGGATTGGGAACAATCGTCCTACGTCTGACGTCGGTGGGCAGGCGCTTCGTGGAGAGCGGGATCAACCGGACTGCATCCATCAGTCGCGGTTCGCGAGCCGACTTCCACGCAGTCGTTGCCTACGTCACGTGCTCGGTCTGTTATTGGCTGGCCGGAGTGCTGCTGGCAGGGTACTTGAGCTCACCCAGTCTGAATGTGGGTAATGAGTACCTGCTTGCGTCGATTGCGGTCGTAGTGCTGGGTGGGAACTCGTTCGGCTCCGCAAAGATCAGCCTCGTGGCAACCGCGTTGGGTGCGCTGTTCCTCACGCAACTCACTCAGTTCACCCTCTCTCTGGGTGCACCGAAGTCCAGCCAGTTGTTCGTCCAGGGAGCAGGAATTGTGGCACTGCCGCTCATCCAGTACCTGCTTTCGCTGGTGCGCCAGCGACGTGCCCGGACGAGTCGGTCCACCCCGGCGGAGTCGCAGCACATCGATCTTCGCGTGAAAGAGGGTGCATCCCTCTAACACCGATCCGCCGCGCTGGTCCGCTCGGACCCATGGACGGACCAGCGTGTGTTTCGAACACTTCCGGGCAGTTCGCGTCGAAAGGACTGAATCGCCTGTAAGTCTTCGTGGTGACCGTCCTGGAGATGGCCGACAGTGCTCGTGCAGGTCGCTTCGTAGTTGTTGTGACTGTTGAATCACCTGCTTTCTGGGAGAGTGTGGAAATGTCCGGATGTTCAGCGGACACCGAGTGCCGAGGCGTTCATATCCCAGAAGTGGTGTGCGAGGCAGTCACGGGGTCGCTCATCGTCAGCTACTGCGCCCGGTCCGTATCACGTCGACTGCAGTCGTCGGCGCTGATATCGACTTCAACCAAGGCATACGCGATCACCCCGCCGGTCGTCCTCGGGGACTTCGAGCACCATCGTCGCCTTGAGCGAAGTCCTTGGGGAGCGAAGTTCTGATGTCGCTACCATTGCGGATGTTAAGGCAGTCGTCGGAGCGTTGCCCATGGTCGGCACCACGCATTGATGGCGCTCACTGAAATTTCCGCAGCAACGCTCACCTGCCCGGTGCGCCGGCTGTAGTAGCCGGTTGTGCGACATGCGATCGACAAGGGATTGACTACGAGCAAGGTAATTGATAGAAATTCATCTGAGTAAAGATTACAATGATAGACGGTGCTGTGGATTTTGCGGGGGTAGCCGGCAAATCAGGAAGCCGGAAGCCTTGCTCTCGTCCCATTGCGGACAGCTAGCCCCGACCGATCAGCGCTGGCATTGCCGACCGAGACAAGTTGAGTCGCCAAGAAGGCGTCTCCTCGACCGGACCACCTGTCACGTAAGGGTCAATACATGGAAGCGCTCACTGCGGTGGACCTCTCACCATTGCTCACTCCGTTCGACACGAAGCGTGGCATCGCACTCAAGAACCGCTTTGTCATGGCGCCGATGACTCGTCGTCGATCGCCGGGCAATGTTCCGGGACAGGACGTTGCTGCCTACTATGCACGTCGGGCCTCGAGCATGGGACTCCTTATCACCGAAGGTACGTATATCGACCACGGCTCTGCCGGCGATTCGAGCGAGGTACCGACGATGTACGGCACCGACGCCCTGAAAGGATGGTCGCAGGTCGTTGACGCAATCCATGACCAGGGTGGTCAGATTTGGGCGCAGCTGTGGCATATTGGCGGCACGCGGCGCCCGGCAGGTCCCCCCGGGCGCGAAAGTCCTGTGGTGAGCCCGTCAGGCATCGGCTTGGCTGGCGAGAATTGCGGCAATCCCGCCTCGGTCGGCGTGATCAACGACATCATCGCTGCATACGCACGTTCCGCCGTAAACGCCCGCGATGTGGGATTCGACGGCATCGAATTGCACGGCGCCCATGGGTATTTGATCGACGAGTTCTTGTGGGCATTTACGAATCGCCGCACCGATGGTTATGGCGGCAGTCCGCAAGGGCGAAACCGATTCGCTTCGGAAGTGGTATCCGCCGTCCGGGCCGCCGTCGGCGACGAGTTCCCGATCGGCTTCAGGTTCTCTCAGTGGAAGGATGGGCAGTACGACGCGCGCATCGCGGATGCTCCGCAGGAACTACAGGATCTTCTTACACCGGTAGTCGATGCAGGAGTAGATCTGTTGCACCCCTCAACCCGCCGCTACTGGCAACCGGCTTTCGCCGGTTCCGACCGAACGCTGGCCGGCTGGACCAAGCAATTGTTCGACGTCCCCGTGATCGCACTCGGATCAGTAGGCGTCAGCTCGCCTTTCGCCGGCACCGGTAAGGATGAGGCACGTCAGGCCACGGATCTCACTCCATTGGTGGATTTGTTCCATCGCGGTGAGTTCGACTTGGTGGGTCTCGGTCGAGCGAGCCTCGCAGATCCGGACTGGGTGCGGAAGGTTGCCGACGGACGATTCGGTGAGGTACGCGCTTATACGAAGGCGATGGAGAAGACACTTCACTGAACTGCTTGCCGTGCCGGCGTCTCATTCCAGGTCTGATTGCGGCTCAGGTCTCGTATCTCGTCCCGTTCGTCGACAATTGTTGCGCCCTCGAGTTCAGTTGGGCGCGCTCGATGATCCGCTCGGGTGTCCCGTGGTTGTGTGAATGACAGTAGGACCGTTCGCGTCGACGGGTCGGACCACCCGATCCCGCCGTGCAGACTCCGGCGACGCCGACCGGGTGTTGTACGCGGTTACTTCGATCTCGAAATCGTCGATCGACTTTCCCGGCCCTTGTTGCGGACCGGCTCGGCCTCGAACAGAAAGTTGGACGTCTCGGGGAGGGTTTGGCCGTAGATATCGGCACGGCTGCAGACCGACGCGACCGCGCCGGCATCGGGATGGCACTTGATGAATCAACCGGTTGTATCCGCTTTTACGCGCCGCGGTCGGAGTGATGAATCAGCCGAGAAAGGTGGTGGCTCGCATGTTCCCAGGTCCGTACCCCTCTTCAGTGCGCCGAGTGCGGATCCGCACGTTCTGCCCGGTTCAGTTCCGCCTAGACCTTGCGGGCACCATAGATGCCGTAGTTGTCGCGCTGGGTCTGGTGGACCATTTGCCCGTCACGAACCGTCCGTGCGAGAGTCAACAAGACCTGGCCGCGTAGTACGTCGATGGGGTGATTGGGCATGCTGAACTGAATGAGGGGCTGGGCAGATCGGTTCGATCCCCGTATTGGTCTTGTAGGCGTCGATGTAGGCGAGTGATCACTCGAGTTTCGGTCGAAGCACGTTGCGCGACAAACGCCGGTGCAATCCTGGATCTCTTTTGTCACACCGATCTTCTTGATTTCACCCTTCAGAGTGCGGTGTCCGGGCCTGTAGGTGATGATCCGACGCGGTTGCCAGGTGCTCTGTCCGGGCGGAGAGGAACCGATGCGGATCGGAGTCGGGATCTCCGGGTGCCGGCTGTCGGTACGCATCCAAACTGCTCGTGCTGTCGATGCTGAGCCCGCACGCCGTCCGGAAGGCGGACCATAGGTGTCGCTGCAATGTCTCCATTCGCACCACTGTCTCGACGTGGCAGGAGTCGGCTGAGAACGCGGCATATGCCGGGACTCGCGATACCAACGCCAGATGAGTAGAAGCAGCACCCGTCGGAAAGTGTCGATACTCTTCGACCCGAGCGGGATCGTCACGCAGACAACCGGTGTCGGTTGCCACCACAAAGGGCGGCGAAACCAGCGCCGGTCGGAGAGGGAGCGTCGACGACCTGCGCACAGTCCTAGACCGGAGCGAGTTCGACATTGGCGTCGGCCGCCGAGCGCTGTAGGTCTCTCACCACGGGACCGTACGTTCGAGTTGGTCGACGTCGTGTACTGGATCAAGCGGCTCCGACCGAGGGGTTAGGTCAGTGTGTAGAACCGGACTCGAGGTGCCAGAAGAGGGCATCTGCACCGATATCGCTCTTCCCACCCTGATGCCACCGGGTCAGGCAGGCCACCTCCACCGAGGTCGGCGCGACAAGCGTCTACGAAACGTGATCATCCAGGATTCGTGCGGCCGAGTCGAGCAGCGCCTTCGGCAGTTCGGGATCCCAAGAGTTCACGATGGGGTTCTGCTCGGCGCGCCGTCGGTTGTGCTTGAGGATCTGTGCTGTGATGGCGGCCGCCTTGAACTGAGCCAGGGCTTCGAACCAGCCCAAGTCGGTGACTTTCCGACCCGATGCGCTCTCGTAGGCGGCGAGCAGTTCGCTGGCTGACGGAAGGCCTGCTACCTCGCGAATCGCCATCGCCTGCTTCGAAGGATCCGAACTCATGAGGAACCAACCGAGGTCGACCCGTGGATCTCCGACGCTCCAGATCTCCCAGTCGATTACCGCCGCAATTCTTCCATTTGTCGCCAGAGTGTTGCCGAGACGGAAATCCCCATGCTGCAGTACGGGTTCGACCTGCGGCGGCATGGCGACTCGCAGCTTTCGAGTCACAGGTTCGCTGTGTTCGCGAACGTCCTCGTCGAGCGTGCCGATCACCTTCACCCAGCGATCGAGCTCGTCCTGAAGGGGCACCACCCGCTCATCGGCCAGTCCGATGTCGTGTGGATCAACTGAGTGCAGCTGTCCCAGGACTCGCGCGGCGTCGATCTCCCGAGCGCAGACTTCGGTTGTCGAAAGTCCTAGATCGAGCTGATCGAGTAATGGCTCCCAACAGTCTCCCTCGATATGCTCCATCAAGAAGAGCGGCGGGGTACCAGGGGGCTCGCCACCATCCTCCAGATAGATCGTCGGGACGGGGATGACAGCACGCGCTTCGAGACTTCGCATGATCTTCGCCTGACGAAGTACGTTTCTGTTCTTCACTGGCGCAAGGCCGGGTGGGGCAACCTTAGCGACGACCCGCTGCTCGGTATCGTCCGCTAGGGTCAGCCTCATTTGGAATGTCAGGCTCGAGGCTCCGCCGGTCATGGGCACAACCTGCGAAACTCGTGCAGTCGGGTTCCAGGTCGAGACGAGAGTTGCGAGTCGCTCCGTGAGGTCGTTCACAGCAAGGTCGGTCACGGCGCAGCAACCGTCTTCTCGGAATTCGCGGCCACAGGATGTATCGAGTGGGCCAGCGGCGAGGCTTCCACGGGTCGTAATACGAGTTCGTCGACGCGAACCCGCGGCGAGAGTTCTGCCAGCCAGGCGACTGCCGACACGACGTCTTCCGGGAGCATCGCTGCCCGAACGATGTGGGTGACGGACATGCTCTCGGTATCGACGACCCCGGGCATGACCACGTGGACCCCGATGCCTTCCGGCTCCAGCTCTTCGCGCATCGTGGCGGCCATCATCCGCACTGCTGCTTTGGAGGCGCCATAGGCGGACATGTACATCCCGGCATCAAGTGCGGCAGTCGATGAGATGAAGACGATTCGTCCGCCGGCGGTCATCGAGGGAACGAACGTGGACGCTGCTGCATAGGCAGATGAGAGATTGGCTCGCACTACGGACTCGAAGTCCGAGAGATCTTGCTTGCGGAACCGCTGTCCCCAAAGTGTCCCGGCGGAGTGCACGAGCAGATCGACGGGTCCGACGATGTCACGCACCTGCGCCATCGCGCGCAGGTCCGTTGTGTCGACGCGATAGCCTTCGAGTCCGAATTCGGCTTTGACATTGTCCAGTCGCTCTTGCCCACGGGCTAGGACGACGACTCGGTCGCCGGCGCTGCGGAAGTGGCGCGCGCAGGCCAAGCCGATGCCACCCGTGCCGCCGGTCACCACCACGGTCCGCGGCCTCGGAGTACTCGATTCGAACGACATCTGATCGACTCCCTACTTCGGTTTATCGCGCACAGTGACTACTGCTACGCGGAAGCGTCCATTTCAAATGCTCGCGACTTTGTATTGTGTGGGGCGTCTGCCGGCCCCTCGATGGTTGCCCGTGTGTCGGTCGAAATCGGCTTCCTGAACCGCGACTCACTGTCCGGTTCGGCGGTACCCCGCGGGACAATGGGCATCGACTCGCGAATCACGGAGCGGATGAACCGTCACGTCTCTACATCGTCCTGCGACTATACATGTAATGATTGTGAGTGCAATAGGTTGGTTGGGTTCGCTCGGGGACGTCGGGGGTGAACGGGCTCGAGGGCATGCGGATCCAGAGCGCTCCGTCGCGGCGCCGGCAGCGAAGGCCATGCGTCGTCTGCCGGCGCATGGGCAGGAACGTGCCAGGCGGAGCCGAGATCCTCGGCCCGACCTTGATCCACTGCGGCATGCTGCCATCCATGGAACCGGGTGCCTGCCGGCTCGATGCCGACGGCGCGGTCCCTGTTCGCGGGCCATCGACGTAGGTGTTCGCATATGGCCACCGACAGCGTGTCCCTTATGGGGTCGATCGGTCTGTGCGGCCATGATCACGGTCGCGGTTGACGCGTCGTCAACGGCTGATGCGGATGCCTTGTGAGATATCGTCGAACCGTTCCTGCCCAGATTCCGAGCGCGGCCGCAGGACATCTGGAGGGCAATGCTGGACGACCCGGCGGTCTTCACCACCGCCGTCCACGTACTCACCAGGATGGGCCTGGTGGCACCTGGCGCCGTCGTTCGGGCCGGCGTGCCGACCGCCTATCGCCGCCGCCTCACAATCGGGGTCCAGGAATCGTCTCTGGATCGACCGTCGCGGTATCGACAGCAGTGAGCGCTTGAGTCGGTGCCGGTGGAAGATCGAGCGCCTCTTGGCCTGGCTCAACGGCTACGCCGGTTGACGCTCCGCGATGCCCGCCATGGGAGTGCTTCGCCGATTATCTCCGACTCGCCGTCGCTCTGACGTGCTGGAGTAAACACCAATTGAGACAGGTTCGAACAGGGTGGCCCGTGTGGGCCTACAATGCTTATAGTCAAAGCCTGTGTCGAACACCTCAGACCTCAAAGGATGCACCGTGCCACCTCGC
Source organism: Rhodococcus sp. 14C212 (assembly GCF_011058195.1). Classification (NCBI taxonomy): domain Bacteria; kingdom Bacillati; phylum Actinomycetota; class Actinomycetes; order Mycobacteriales; family Nocardiaceae; genus Rhodococcus; species Rhodococcus sp. 14C212. The sequence goes on from NZ_JAALEH010000029.1 coordinate 38,221, forward strand.
GCTCGAAGAGCCAACTATCAGCCCTTACGCGTGGGTGAAATGGTCGCTCAGGAGCTGCGTGAGCGAATCTTTCGCGGCGAGTATGTCGGCTCCCTGCCGAAGCAGGAGGCGCTCATGGAGGATTTCCAGGTCAGCGCGCCATCGATACGCGAGGCGTTTCGCGTTCTCGAGTCCGAGGGACTGATCTCGGTACGTCGCGGCAATGTGGGGGGAGCGTCCATCCGGCTCCCCGATGCCAATGACACTGCGTATGCCCTCGGGTTGGCGCTCCAAGCGAAGCGCGTCCATGTCAAGGAGGTTGCGGAGTCGTTGTGGCTCCTGGAGCCGGTCAGCGCACGACTTTGCGCCGAACGCGAAGACCGAGCAACCGAAGTCGTTCCCGTCTTGAAGAAGATCGTGGACGAGTCGGAGACGCGGATCGATGTCGACCCGTGGGAATACGAAGCTATGCGTTTCCACGATGCACTCGGCGATCTGTGTGGCAACTTCGCGGTGCGCGAGATTATCGCGAGCCTTTTTGTCCTCTATCACCAGCATGTGGACGAGTGGACCGAGCTCCACGGCTCGTACACGACGCGGAAGGAACGCGAGAGCGTCGTTAAGCAGCACCGTCGACTCATCACGTGCATCGAACGGGGCGACGTCAGGGGCGCTCAGCGTGCCTCCGAGACGCATCTTTGCAGCATTCTCAGTCCATTGCTGGACGAGGAGATCGTGACGGCCGCAGTGCCGCGCAACAACCATAACCAAAGGCCCCGTGAAGAGGCGACGAGCCATCCAGGGTGAGGAGTAGGCCCCATAATTTGTCGCCCTCCACCGGTGTCGAGAGCGTCCTTCTGGTGCGCGTAGTCGTTGCTTACGATGCTGGCCAATCGGGCAGTCCGTGGGCTCCCGCGACGACGAACCGAGAGATGTGTTCGGAAATTTCGGCTGGGGTCGCTTTTCCATGAGGATCCGCTGCAGGGTCGAACCACACGGCAATCCAGTTCAAAGCCCCAAGAAGTGCACGCGTAGTCAGTCGCGGATCCGCGGTCTTGAAGATGCCGTCGTCGCATCCTTCACTGACGACTCGCACGAAGAGTTGCTCATACTCTCCCCGGCGCGCGACGATCTTCGACCATTGTCCCTCCTGGCGACCGTCACGGTGCCCGATGTTCTGCTCGATGTTTCGAATCGACACGACCTGGTATGAGTGGTGATTCATCATCGCTCGGGAGTGGGCGAGACACATCTCGTACAGCCGCTCGTCTGCTGGAACATCAGAACGGGCGGCTATTGGCGCGACGTCTGCCATCAGGTGCTGGAAGCCGGCTTCCAGCACGCCGAGGAGGATGTCGGCCTTGCTGCGGTAGTAGTGGTAGATGACGCCCTTCGTCGCACCGAGTTCGTCGGCGATGGCGTCGACACTTGTACCGTCGTAGCCTTGTCGTGCCAGGACGGCTGCAGCAGCATCGAGGACCTCTGCGCTGCGCTGCGCTGCGCGGACACTTCGGTGGGACGTGGGGCGCATCGGGCTACCTTCGAGAACTAACGGACATGAGGTTTTCGTGGTTGCCGTGGGACACGAAGGACCTCGGCAACACGTGTGAGCTTACTCCGCGGTTCGCTCCTGTCGTCGCATGCCTTGGGGAGCGGACTGGACGCCCCTGCAGATTCGCTCGATGCCGTGTTGGCGCAATATGCGTCTGCGCCGAGATACCGACAATTGGAGCTGGAAGGGAAGATCACCAAACACGTGCGGTTTCCCGGGGCACTGTGTTCCAGGGTCGAGCACCAGCTGGCAAGAGTCCCGTCCCCAACGGCTTCAGCGGAGTCGTGACCTACCGATCCGACGGGACCGATGGTATCGGTCGTCGAGCATCCGACCACAGAAGAGGGGGTCTACTGCGGCACGATCCTGGACGCGTTCAGCCAATCGTTGTGGCTTTGGCGATCAGAACCTACCGCCACTCGTCGGGGAGGGTGCTTGAGGGGGTGACAACGCTACGTGCAGGGTGAGCAGAGTCGGCGCATTGTCGCTGGTGCTTACTGCCGGTTGGCACGGTGATAGTCCGCAGTCCGCAGTCCGCTGCGGCTCGGTTCCTCGGTTGGGGCTCCGTGAGCGCGGAGGCCGTCGGATCGGCGAGCTGGCCCGCGGGCACCGGTTCTATCTGTTGAAACGCCGCATCGAGCCACAATTACAATTCATCCGGCAGTCTTGTCTACCACCGCAACCGCGGCCCGAGAAGCGGACGGCAGCCGGTGTTTAATCAAGATGTCTACCGCCTGCGGAATGCGGTCGAGTAGGGATCTGCCAACCGCAGGTGTGGGGGCGGTGACATCGCGTTATGACAAATGCGCGTGAGGTACCTGGCCACCGCCCAGGTCGCCAACCATCTTATTGGTTGTTCGCCCTGTCCGTCAATATCCCTATCGACTCGCTCTTCCGGACTACCTGACATCGCCGCCGGACGGCGTCGGACCGGACCGCGGGGGACAGGTCGACCCGTCACGGAAGCGGCGGCCTGTGTTGCCGCGGACCGCCTCATGGCATGGATTTGAACCACCGACCGTCCTCACGGACATTCAGCATCAGGGTCTCGACAGCGACGAAGGGCATGTGAGCCTTGGTCGAAGGTCTGATGGCGAAATTGCTGGCGGTGTTCACCGCGTGGGCGTTCAACCAACGATATTGGTCTGTCAATCCGAGAACGACGTGCCTGACAACGGAGAGACTCTCGTAACCCGTGGCTCTGCCGCGGGCACGCCACACCGCGCTGATAGACGTAACTCGGAGTAGCGGCTGAATTCTCGGCGAGAAAAGTCCAAAGACTTGTGTGTTTACAATCATTATGAGTTAAGTTACAGTCCGGGTGTTGTGATGGAGCCAACTCGGACGGCCTGCCTCGCGTTGAGCAAATAAGGTGCAGGAGACGGAACATGGACGACGTAGATATTGCGTCAGCGGCGCCTCGCGTCGTCCTGGGTTCGACGATGATCGCCCGGAGATGCAATCCCACCTCGGGATTCGGAGGCGGGGGCAGGACCGCGACGCTGTTCGAGAGCGCGGGTTGGTCCGAGCGCGTGCATGTCTCGGCCGGTGAGCGCCTGGAGTTGACTGCCGGCGTTGGACTCTTGTTGCGATTTGCGACCGCGCTGGGGGCTATCTGGTTGGTCGGCATAGCGACATCGGGGGAAGTCGCGAGTCACCGGCGCAATGGCTTCCTCGTCATTTGGGACGGTGATAAATATGTCTCCATATTTGTGATCGCGCGTGCGACGCTCGCTGGTCTGATGCACAGCCGATGGTTGTCGGATGATCTCATCGAGATCGACTCGCACAGAAACCAACTCGAGAATTCGACCCTGCTCTCAGGGCGCATGGTTGCTGCGGCCTGCTGGTACTACGTGTGTCCGACCCGGGTTGAGCACCCCTCGGAGCCGGCGTCTCCTGAACAACTGTCTGGGTGTCTCGACTTGAGGCCCTATCCCTGAAGGTTGACCGGAAACCGTACCGCCGAAGCGGCCCGGTCCGCCGTCGACCACCATATGGAGTTCCTGCTGCCGTTGTGCGAGCGAATGCTGCTCCTTCGCACCGGCGAAAAGATTTGGGAAGGTACACCTGATGAGTTCGTCATCAGCGAGGCCGTAATAGAAACCTATCTCGACACAGGGTCGTCGCATGCGGTCACGCCGATTCCGCAGCAGTAGCTACGAGCAAGGTACGGGAAGTTCAGGAGACCGGCGCATGCCATCTCAAAAATCCCTGTGGTTGTGAAAGATACTTGGTAGGAAAAGTGTTCGTAAGAGTGCCCGTCAGGTGTGTGATCTGCGTATCGCGGAGGTCGACGTGTCGACCTCACGAGTCGGTGACCTGTCCACCCGCTCGGCTGGGAGTAAGGGTCACCCTTCGGTTCGTCTACCACCACGTGGGCGACCTCCTCTGGGTCTGAACATCTTCGTGGTCGCTTGGTCGGCAGGTGGCGACACGATGGAGGACTTTCGAAGCGCATCACCCTATGCGCTGGCCCTGGTGTTCATTCTGTGTCCGGAAAGCATGCTGTGGCTGTCGAATTCGGTCTGCGAGCCATGATTCCCGAAGGGGGAGCGAGCTCGTCATCCTGTGGCGGGTGTCGGGGTGAAATGGCGTCGCCGACGACTGTCGAAATGTGTTCAGCTGCGGTTCGGAGGAACTGAGAAGTCGATTCTTCTGCACCGCAACCGAAGCCGTATTTTCCGGCGCTCGAAAACCCCCGAGGAAAGTCGTCGAGCCGTTGACATTATGACTTCGTTGACAATACTGTACGCTGTGCGTGACCGCGGACACACTTCGGTGGTATTCCGTTTGGCCCCACCACATCCGCCCGGGGTATTCCGCACCGACTGCTCGGTCTGCTGTGGAATGCAGACCCTGTACGAAGCAGACAAGCATACCGCAGTTCAGCGGTAGAAACCGATTGGAGTTCGCATGGCGTCCCATGACATAGACGGGCAGACATCACCCACTCCATCCGCATCGGGAAGCTATTCGAAGCGGATGGAGAGACGCGCAGTGACCAGCGGTGCGATAGGGTCGGCGCTCGAATACTTCGACTTTGCGCTGTACGGCGTCCTCTCCGCCACGCTCTTCCCGCAACTGTTCTTCGGCGACCTCGGCCCCACGGGAAGCGTGCTCGCGTCGTTCGCCACGTTCGGTGTCGGTTTCGCGGCCCGGCCCATCGGCGCTCTCCTCTTCGGCTACCTGGGTGACCGCTTCGGACGCAAACCCATCCTGCTGACCACGCTCGTGATGATGGGCCTCGCCTCTGTCGCGATCGGGTTGCTGCCGACCGGGCAGGGCGTCGTCGTCGCCACCATCCTCGTGGGGCTGCGCTTCATCCAGGGCGTCTCGCTCGGTGGTGAGCTGGTCGGCAACCAGCTCATGACCATGGAACACGGCAATCAGAGTCGACGAGGGCTCCTCGGCTCGGTCATCACCCTCGGCTCCCCGCTCAGCCAAGTGTTCGCGAACCTGGCGCTCGTGGCGCTCAGCGCTACGCTCACCACCGAACAGTTCGAATCGTGGGGCTGGCGTGTCCCGTTCCTGTCGAGCATCCTGCTGGTCTTCGTCGCGATGTTCATCCGCGCCAAGCTCGAGGAGACCCCGGCATTCGTCGTCGAGGAAGAGATGCGCGCCGAAGCGCCGAGCACTGGCGGCAAAGGGCTGGCGGTCCTGCGGTCCCACCCGCGCACTGTCATCACGCTCGTCCTGGCCTTAGGCGGGTCGGCGCTGTCGTTCTATCTCGTCGCGGTCTACGGACTCAACCATCTGACGAGCAACACGGGGATGTCGCGGGGCAGCGGCTTCCTGCTCCTGATGATCGCCAACGCCGTGTCGATCGTAGGCTGTATCGGTGGTGGGTGGTTGTCCGACAAGATCGGTCGCAAGCCGGTGTGGATCGGAAGCATAATCTCCACGATGGTGGGCATAGCGGTGTTCTTCCCCTTCTCCGGCCCCGACAACTACTTCATCACCGGGGCCAGCATGTCCTTGGTCCTCATCTCCCTCCAGGCGATAGCCGGCGTGCAGCCCGCCGTGTTCGCCGAGCAGTTCCCCACCGAGGTGCGATTCTCGGGTGCGGCACTGTCGCACTCCATCTCGAACCTGATCTTCTCGTCGCCGTCGGCCTTCATCGCCGCTGCGCTGAGCACGCTCGGTGGCCCCGGACTCGTCACCGGCTTCACGCTGGCGATCCTCGTGGTCTCCGGTATCGCGGTCACCCGTACTCGGGACGGCCGGAACTTGGATCTCGCCGCCTACACCGAGCTCGACAAGACCGGGGACGATTCTTCTGCGTCGGCCTGGAAAGGGTCGGCGCAGACAGCCTGAGTGAGCACGTACTCAGTGCTCGCGGAGCGGAGGCGGGGCGGGAATCCGGCCATCGGTCGGTTCCCGCCCCGCCGTCTATCCAAGATCGACGCACATCCGTACGCTGATTCACGATTGCGTGTGTGGGAAATGTGGGCTCGGCGGTGTCGTCCCTGTTCGTGCTGGCGGGCAACAGGTTCCCGTGGCCTATCACCACGCACTGGAACAGCTCTCCTAGGCGTGCGACGAAACGGTCACCCTGTCGTTGTCTCTCCTCCGATGCACCAGCGTCACCCCTGTGGCCGGTCAGCTAAGGAAAGTGCTTCCTGGACTACATGGATGAGAAGCGCCGAGATTCATACATATGTGAGGGGCAGCGAGTCCGGCAGGTCCTTGCCCAGCTTGTGCGTTCGAGGTCGCTCCGGCGAACGCCGTGATCGGCCCGATCCTGCCGGCGGCATCGAGTACGGCATTGATCAGGGGGTCGGTTCCGCGCTCCTGGCCCCACCAGATGCGGTCACCCGGTCGTATCCGCTCGGCGGGATCCATCGTCGTTCACACTCTCGGAACGAGGGTCGCGGTGTCCAAACTGCCACCGCAGCACATCGTCACGAGTTCGACCTCAAACTCGTCGCCGTGAACTCACCGATGCGGACATCCTGTTCCCCTACACCGCACGCGACTCCGAGACGGAACGATCAGGGCATGTTGGATTTGGGTGTGCCGACGCTCGTCGAGCAGAGTGCCGATGTTGCCGACTGGCGGACCGGTCAGCTGTCGGGCCCGACGACGAGCAAGGCCGGTGAGTTCGCCGGCGCGGGACGAACCATGTGCACCAGCGCCCGGCTGCTCTACGACGTGCTTACCTTCGTCTACGACCGACTCGGTTTCGACATCATCGCCGACCCGGTCTTCGAAGACCTGTCATCGCCCGGATCGTCGAACCGACCTCGAAGATCGATGCGCTGCGCGTGCTCGACGACCCCGGTGCGAATCCGGTGTCGTACAAAATAATTCAACGCCGCCTCGCGCAGACCATCACCGGCGGCTACCGCGACCGGATCGGCCGCCGCTGTTTCGAGTACGCGGCCAGCACCGGCGGGCTCGGATTGCTACTGGAGATCGGCTGTTTCGAAGGCAACAAGGCCGAAACCCACACCCTGGTCCCGATCGTGCGTCAGTTCCGGGCCCGCCACGGTATCGAGGGTGTGGAGATGGTCATCACCGCGGATGCCGGCATGCTGTCGGCATCGGATCTGACCGTCCTGGACGAGGCCGGCCTGAAGTTCATCGACGGCTCCGGGTCACGAAAACGCCGGGTGGTCTAAGCTCCTATTTCCATTGGCACGGTGAGGTATTCACCGATGGGCGGATTATCGATACCGTCACGACCCGGTATGCCCGCAGCGTAGTCAACCCCGTGAAGAAGCGAACCGAACCGATCTGGGATCCGGTTCGGCATCCCACCTCGTGGCGGGCGATCTGGCAGTACACCCGCAAACGCGCTGTCCGCGACAACCAAACATTGAACGCGCAGGAAGCGCGGGCGCGGGCGGTGGTCGAGGGCACAAAGAAGGCCAAGGCCACCCGCTTCGTCAACACCACGACCGCAGGTCAGCAGGTCGATGATGCGGCGCTGGCACGAGCCCGCTCGCTGGTGGGCTCGAAGGGAGATGGCACCAACATTCCCGTCACCCCCATGGAACCGGGCGAGGTGATCGGCAAGTACCACGACCTGTGGCATGTCGAGCAGTCGTTTCGCATGTCGAAGACCGATTTGCGGGCCCGGCCGATGTTCCACCGGACCCGCGACGCCTGTGCACCAAGTCCCAGGTCAGTCGTTGCTCGCTCAAGCGGCGCCGTTGACGGCACCCGACCCGGCGAGCGGACCAATGGTCTCGCCGTTGATGAAGCGGTTATCCGGGTTCACCAGGAAGAGTATCGCGCGCGACACCTCAATGGGCTCGAGCCAGGGCTCGCCCATCGGGTTGATCACGTAGGCCTTGCGCATCTGTTCCTCGGTCGGGTTCTCGATCCCGGGAAGGAATAGTGACTTGCAGTGATCGTTCGTGATCATGTCGGTTCTGATGTTGGTCGGTGTGACAGAGTTTACGGTGATGCCGTGGTTGCAGACCTCCATCGCCGCGGACTTCACCAGCCCGATGACACCCCACTTCGAGGCGCAATAGTGGGCCAGGTTGTTGTGGCCGATGTGCCCGCCGCCAGACGAGGTAGCGACAACCCGGCCGTACCCCTTCTCGACCATGTGAGGCAGGACCGCTCGGAAGGAGTTGAAGACACCTGTCAGGTTGACGTCGATCGTCTCCCCCCACAACTCGGACGTCATCTCGGTGATCGGCACACCGGTCATGATCCCCGCGTTCGCGAGCAGGATGTCGATCCTGCCGAATGTGTCGACGGCCTGGGCCGCCGCCGCGACCAACTCGTCGAGGTTCTTCACATTGCCCTGAATGGCGAGTGCCCTACGTCCATGGCGCTCGACGATCGCCAGGGTCTCGTCCATGTCCGACTGACAGGCCATGTCGTAGGGCGTGTGGTCGTTGGGGCCGAGGATGTCGAAGAGAACGATGTCTGCGCCCTCGCTCGCCAAGAGGTTGGCGTGCGAACGCCCCTGACCTCTCGCTCCGCCGGTGATGAAGGCAACCTGGCCGTTGAGCTGTCCCATGGGTGATGTTCCTTAAGTTCGTAGGTTCAGTTACTTCGTTCGATACGTTGTGCTGTTCCCCGGGTGGGTCGGGTTAGCAGTGGTTCGTTTTTGGCAGCCCTCGGGTGTGGCTTGAACGCCGCCGCCACGGGCGTGCCGGACGCGAGCTTTCGGGCCCCAGGCCTGCGAGGCGGCCAGCCCGGCTTCCAAACCGGGCGATCCTCGCCGCTTGCGACTCCGGCCGCCCCGCCACCACACCTACAGCGGCCGGTGCGATCGTCGTCCAGGAGCCGAGTTTGTCGACCCACTGTTCAATGTGCCCGGGACACACCCAGATCCGCTGTGATCCTCTTGAGCGTCGCGCGCGGCGTGGACTCGAACAGTCCATCGCCCGGCGGCCGACTCGTCCGTGTAGTTCTTCCTGGCCACCCTTGATTTTCGCTTCCACAGCATCGTGCTGGATTCCGCGTGTCCAAGGCCAAGTGTCAGTACTCTTCCTTCGGTTCGATTTGACTGAATGCAATTCGTACACCGTGGACGGTGTCCGCCACGAAAGCTTCATCCATCCTGTCGAAACGCTCTCTCCATGAGGGATTCAGGTCGAATGCTGTCAACTGAACCGGAACATCATGGCCCATCCCGCGGGCACGCGCCACGGCGTTGTCGATATCGGGGACCCCGAACACGACCCTAAACACTCCTTCGCCATGCTCCTCGAGGAACTTGAAGCGATCCTCGGCGAGTTCTCGGACTCGGGGTGCGTAGATCTCTACGCCGGACTCCCAGTCGATATAGAAGGTGATTCCGGAAACGTCAGATTCGAACGGTCCCTCGAACGAGATATTCAATAGGTTCGAATAATGCTCAACTGCTTTCGTCAGGTTCTCGAGACGCACCAAGATCGCAATATGATCGATACGCCCTACGTTCTTCCTTGGCACAGGAACTCCATTCCGCTAGCTTGTCGTTAGATACTCTCGGGTCGTCTACGACAACCTCGACGTGGTGGACACAGCAGCCCTGCTGTGTTGTCGCTGCAGATACTGCAGTGGCATCGGCCTCGCCTCCGCGCAGGAGCAGGGTTCGCAGAGCAACTCCGTCGCCCCTCTCGACGATCTGCCTCGCCAGATACCCTCGAGAGGGGTTGGAAGGTACGCCCCGGTCAAGTGAGTCAAGGGCATTGCCGCACACCGCGGCAAGTCTCCGGCCCTGATGTCGGCCCGGGCAGGACCCAAGACTGAAGACGAAACAGCTTCGTGCCAGTGAATCTCATCTGAAGCTCTTTGATCTGCCAGCGGACCAGTCCGATATGATCCATGTGACCTCAAAGCATGGCAGTAAACTACATTACAATGATTATAAATACATCGGATTCCGAGCATTGCGACTGAGGCGTTCGCCAACACTCGGCCGGAACCTCGATTGTTTCCTCGAATCGTGGCCCACACAGGATCGCGCACCCGTCCCTGATCACGGCCGCGGACCCCTACCCAACCCGAACGAGGCTATGACACTTGGTATCCTAGCGATCATCGACCTCCTCCGACATCCGCACCATGCATCGAGCCGGTGCAATCGGAAACTTCATCGAGTACTTCGACAACGCGCTATACGGCTTCCTTGCAAGGTGACGAAGTCGTCTGAGGAATCTGCAGACGAAACATCACCATGAGGCTCGCTCAATGAGCGAGAAACTACTTGTTGCGGGTCATGACGGTGTAGAGACCACGAGGGGCGGAACAAGGCGGACGGGTCTTTCGGCGGCAGCATGGGAAGTACCACCAATTCATCCACCGAACGAAAGAACCCGTCCGCGGTCCACAGTAATGACCCGTTGTCCGTCGAAGGCCACCACCGTCCGGTCGAGAGGTGCCGGCCCCGTCCGATTTCCAGGTCACCGCCGAGATGGGAGATCTCCCGTGCCTGCGCCGGCAAATGGATGACCCGCTACCGCGAACACGACATGCTCGACCGCCCGACATCCCGCACCACCAACCCGCCACGGGCGCGACAGTGAGCAGGCCAAGCAGGTCGACCGGACCAGGACCGCCGGTGTCCGCGCCGGTTACGTCTATCTGCATTCGGCGGTCGACGGGCTCTCCGGCTTGGCGCACACCGAGGTGTCTCCTATGAGAACTCGGTAGCCGCAATCCATTTCATGCATCGCGAACGGGTATTTCTTCGCCGCCCACTGCATCACACACATTCTCGTGTCGTTACCGACAAATGGTCCTGCTATCGGGCGAAGGACTTCGTGAAAGCGCTGTACGGGGCCCGGCATCAGCGGATCACCCCGTACACACACCGCCACAACGGGAAGGCCGAGCGCTACCACCGCATCCTCGTGGAAGAGTTCCTCTATGCCGCACCTGGACCAGCGAACACCACCTCGCCGAGAAGAGTTTGGCGGTCGGCCCTTGGAGACCAAGGTGCGTTAGCGTGAACCACGAAGGTCTCCGGGTCGTGAAGTGTGTTGTAGCAGCGCCACTTCACGACGGGAGACCTTCGCTGTTCAACGGCCCGCTACAGCGTGTCGCCGCAATCCCTCAACCAACACCTGCCTGGGCAGTACAACTAGTTCCGTAGCAGCGTCGATGGGACGATCTGCACCACGGAGGCCACGATGGTTCCTGGCCATCGGAGCGGCGCAGCAGCTAGGGCACCACAACCGCGAGCATGTCGACAACGCAAGCCGGTTTCTCGCCGCCGTCACGTTCGATCGTCACCCGCGTGGCGACCTGGTAGCCCATAGCGATCTGCGAGACCGATAACAGTTCCACCCCGGCGCGGACTCGTGCGCCCGCCGGGACTGGAGACGGGAACCGCACCCTGTCTGCGCCGTAATTCATGCCCATCCTCACGCCGGCGACCTCGTAGACCTCCTCGGTGAACTTGGGGAGCAGGCTGAGCGTCAGAAATCCATGTGCGATCGTCGTGCCGAACGGTCCCTGGGCAGCCCGTTCTGTATCAATATGGATCCACTGATGGTCTCCGGTTGCTTCAGCAAAAGCATCGATCTGGTCCTGAGTAACCTTGTGCCACTTCGAATATCCCAGGTGGTTTCCAACTGCTTCTTCGAGCTCGGCGACCCCGTTGAATGTTCTCACGCCGCGGGACCTCCAGCGACGTACAGTACCTGACCGGAAACGTACCCCGCGTCCTCGCTTACGAAGAATGACACCGCGTGGGCGATGTCATCTGGCAACCCGCCGCGACCGACGGGGATCTGCTTGGTCACGGCGGACTTGAAGTCGTCGAATGTGACGCCCACGCGCTCTGCGGTGGCCATCGTCATCTCGGTCTCGATGAACCCTGGCGCGATAGCGTTCGCCGTGATCCCGAACTTCCCGAGCTCGATAGCAAGGGTCTTGGTGAAGCCCTGAATCCCGGCCTTCGCGGCCGCATAGTTGGCTTGACCTCGATTGCCCAGAGCCGAGGTGCTCGACAGGTTGACGATGCGACCCCAACCTGCGGTGGTCATGTACTCCTGAACAGCACGCGTCATGAGGAACGAACCACGGAGGTGGACGTTCATCACAGCGTCCCAGTCCTCGACGCTCATCTTGAAAAGGAGGTTGTCACGGAGGATGCCCGCGTTGTTGACGAGCACGGTCGGTTCACCGAGCTCGGAGTCGATTCGCTCGATGGCGGCATGTACGGCACTCTCGTCGGCCACATCGACGCCGCACCCCAGCGCCCGCCCACCTGCGTCATGGATCTCCTTGACCACCGAGTCGCATGACGCCTCATCAAGGTCGACCAGGGCGACGGACAGACCGTCCGCAGCCAGGCGGCGCGCGACGGCGGCGCCGATTCCACGGGCAGCGCCGGTGACGAGGGCGGTTCGAGGTGTAGATCTGGTCATGCGGACTCCTAACAGGAAGGATCAGGTCGCGGCGTTTCGCCACTGGGGGAGGACGGTGCCGGGACTGCGGGATCGCGAGAGGGTTGAGAGCTGGCCGAGCCCGCGTGCAAGATCCTGTAGACCCTGAGCCCGCGAGCGATCAAGCCTGACCGGACGTGACGTGAACCCGTCGTAGGGCCTTCGAGGACGCGTTCGAGAGTGCGCCTCTCGACTGTCATCATGTGCACGCACGACCGATGAGAAGCGGTGGGTGGCGAGAAACAGCGCTAATCGCCTGGACCGACCTGTTCCAGGCGTTGGAACTGGCGCATGTCGAGGTTCTCTGCATAGGCGCGACGGTGAGCGATGCGCCACCGTCCGTCGGCACACTCGATGAGGTCGTCTACGTAGCGTCCGAAGGCGCGTACGTAGACCGTGTGCTCGGGCGAGACATCGAGGCGCAGCATGTAACTTACCGAGGATGCTGTCGATCCGTCGACCGTAATGATCGGATTGACTGCGTAGTGCTTGTGGATGACGAATGGCGCGCGTGTGTGGCCCTCGATGAACGCACGCATCGCAGTGTGTCCTGTATAGCGCAGGCAGCCGTCGACGAGTTCTCCTCCGCGGGCTGGGAATGGCGGGTCTTCGGAGTCGGGGGGAAGGTACATGTCGTACCGGGCTGTCTCGGTGAAGCAGTCGACGAAGGTGTCCTCGTCACCGTAATCGAGAGCTTGGGCATAGCGGTTCAAGAGTTCGCCGATGGCAAGGCGTGCTTCGACCGCACGAAGCCGTTCCTCGAGACTTCTGTTCTGTTCCATGGCGTGCACCTTCGGCTCGGAGGACTATGGGGTGGTCGAATGAGAATTGCCTGTCCAGGTAGATCAAGTCGGACGCGTGGCTCGCCTCGGTGATGCCGACGCGGAGGACAAGCCCCTCGACGGAAAGCGCTCAGTCGCTCGACGGCAGCGGCTTTGCCTGTTTGATCTGCAGACTCTCCCCATCGATGATCAAAGCTCCGGCGCCAGGAGAGGTGATCAGTACCTCGAAGTCCCGAGACGCGTTGACGTAACGCTTACCTACAAGATTCCCAGTATCGGACTCGTCCTCGAGCGTCAGGCTCGTGTCCATGGGGGAGTCGAGTGGGACCAGTGGGTGGCCCCCGCAGGTGAATTTATGGTCGTCCCCGTTTGTGCGGACGACAACGACTTGAGTTGAGCAAACTTGGCTGCGCAGACGTGCGCCCACTCCCAGCTTCATTGCATAACCTCCTTCTTCTCGAGGTCAGCAAGAGTTTCGCTGACCAGGTCACGGCGGACAATCTTTCCGGTGGGGCCGTAAGGCAAGTCTTCGCGGATCACCACCAGATCGGGCGTACGGGAGCCTCTCAACCGGGACCGCACGAAGCTGCGAATCTCCTCGGCGTCCGGAACGATTCCTTGCGCAGGAACGACAGCTGCGACCGTTCGTTCTCCCCAGTCTTCGTCGGGAAGACCGAATACGCAGGCGTCGGCCACAGCTGAATGCATCTGGAGTACCCGCTCGATCTCGGCAGGATAGATATTCTCACCGCCGCGAATGATCGTGTCGTCTGCCCGTCCCTCGATGAAAAGATAGCCCCCATGATCGAAGCGCGCACGATCCCGCGTCGGGAACCAGCCTTCTGCGTCGAGGGCTGCACCTGTTCTCTGGTACTCCCCGGATACCTGGGGTCCGCGGATCCAGAGTTCGCCGACGGCCCCGGCCTCTGTGATCACGCGTCCGTCCGTGTCGCGAATCTGAGCCTCTACACCAGGCACCAGTCGACCGACCGAGCGCAGACGGGACCTCACCTCCGTGTCATTCGAGGCAACCGCAATGCGGTGGTCCTCCGGTGAAAGCAAGGCGATGGTAGAACTGGTCTCAGTCAGACCATAAGCATTAGTGAACTCGATTCGAGGGAAGAGTTCAAGAGCCTGGTGGAGTACCCGCTCGGGAATCTTGGCGCCACCGTATGCGATCGATTTAAGTGAGGGGAGATCTCTAGGAGCGGTGCGATATGCGGCGACCACGCGGCTGAGCATCGTTGGCACCAGCATTGCGTGGGTAACGTTCTCCTCGACCACGACATCGAGCCAAGCATCAGCGTCGAAGTCGGGCAGGTATGAGATTCGACGACCGCTGTAAATGTTGGACAATGCGCCACTCATGCCCGCGACATGGTACGGGGGCACGCTCGCTAGGACGCATTCACCAGACACAGCGCCATTCAGGTCCACGGTACTCAAGATGTAGCTCGCCAGGTTTTCGTGACGAAGTAGGACTCCCTTGGGTTTAGCCGTGGTTCCGCTGGTGAAAAGAATGATCGCAACAGGAGACTCGCGCGCATCGGGATTTTCGACCGCTTCCGCGTCTGTCACCGACGAACGTGTTATCCAGTCATTGCTCGTAATGCAGCCTCGAGCATCTTGAGGCAAAGTCAAATTTTGCGAAATCGACTCGTCTGCCACGATCAGTGGATCGTCTAGGCCGGCAATCAGATCATCGATAGCTGTACTCGCCAGGCGGTAGTTGAGCGGTACGAACGGAATCCCCGCGCGCGCCGCCGAGAACAACAAGACGGGTACTGCTGGGCCGTTCACTCCGACATATACAAGCGATCGTGCGCCCACTCGCATCAACTCGGCAGCTCCGACGCGACTACGCCGTTCCAACTCCCGGTACGAGATGCCGGTCTCCGGGTGACCGAGGGCGATGCGGTCGCCATAGTGTTCCGCAGCCAAGTCGAGCAGCAAGGTTATGTTCACTTCGCGTCCTTCCGGAGTCGGCGCAGGTGAGGATCAGTTCCGGTGCCTGCGTCCACAATCGCAATACTTGTAATGATACATGTTTAGAAGTTCAGGTACAGCCCTTTTTTGTTCGCCCACACATGCTGATCGGTCGTACGCAAGCGATTCCACCGTCCAAAGCGGACCGATGCTCGGCGTTTTAGCGAGGACGCAGGGCGAACTGGTCTGCGAGACCCTGCTTGACGGACGGCTCGCTTCAGAGATGATGATCGGACGGTTCCGATCGTGGACCTGCGCTCTGCGCGACAACCCGGCCGACCCACCGACCGAGCGCTGGGCTCCATGGTTGAAGGGGTCCACGGATTTGGACCTCCGCAGTTGGAGCAGGCCATTTTCGGTGACCTCGGTGGCGCGACGCACAACCTCATCCAGATCGTCGATCGCGTCGACCCATCGCCCCGGAGAGTATCCGCGCGACCAGAGGCGAGATACACCGCGGCGTGCGCTGCCAACGCGGCCGGAACCGATGTGGAGTTCTTGTACAACGGGCCCATCCAGCGACGTCCCGAGTCGGCGGCGTCCAAGTCACGCGTCAGAACGGTGTCGACCATACCGGGCCCGACGGGGAAGACCGACACCTCATACTCGGCCGCTTCGACGGCAGTAGTGTCCGTCAATAGAACGACGGCCGCCTTTGAGGCGGCATAGTCTCCCAAATCCGGCAGCACCCTCAACCACGACAGTACCGTCGAGGTCGAGGTCGAGGTCGAGGTCGAGGTCGCGATCGGTGAGTTGGCGCGAACTGTGCGCTGTCACCGTAGCCGGCAACCGCCCTGCCGGGTCGTGGTCGGCCACCCGACGATCAGTTCGCCGGCTATCCCGCATGCACCGCCTTACGGTTATCGGTGAGTAGCGACCTCATGTGTACATACCCGTTGCCGCCGCCTTGTGACGGAAGTGAAGAACACTCGCCGACAGAACTATCGACGCATTCATCGATCTCAGACAGGGATGCGGCGCGCACCCGGTCATTACCTCGAAACTCAAGACACACACCGAAAGGGGCAGAGGCGACAAAGTCCTGCAAGGAGGTCGAGAAGGCGACTTGCAGGTCAGACTTCGGTCGTACCGCGCGGCATCAACTGAATGATCTCCAGCAGTACGCCGTCGGGATCGTGGAAGAACGCGAACTTCATGGGCCACCGCCCGACAGTGTCGAAGCCCGGAGGGGAGTTCAGTTGTATGCCCTCTGCTTCGAGCATGGCCACAGTCGAGTCGAGGTCGTCCACTCGGAACGCAAGTCGACCGAGGCCCACGTCCTTGCCGTTTCGTTTGGGATGCTCGCCCTTCTCACGCCACTCCAGAAGGTCGAGGTATGGACCGTGCCTCCCGTTGTCCCAGTGAATCATCGCGGCGCGGTACCCGCTCGGCCCGGTCGCTCCCAGCGCGAGGGAGAGGTCGATACCGCCATCACCCTCGGCGACGCCAAGAGTCGAGCCGCCCATCACCCGTGTGTAGAAGTCGAGGGATCGATCGAAATCTGTGCACACGATATTGGCGTGAAGGAAGAACATGTCGAGACCCTCTCGTGGTCGAATACGGACGTCGTCGCCGAGCCGGTCGCGTGCGAGGTGTAGGGCGTCGGGTTCCTCGATGGGCGTGCTCTCGGTCCGCGATGGGGGTAGGGGCCGAGCTCGATGCGCGGGCCTGCCAGACGTCAGAGAATTGCGCCGGATATGCGGAGATCGATTATCTGGTCGTCTTCGATACCGACCTCCGCAAGGACCTCATCCGTATGCTCACCCCAGTCGGGTGCCGGGCCGGGGTCGAGAACGGCTCCATCGAACTTCACCGGATTGGGCACCATCGAAAACGACTTGCCGGTGGCGCTTGGCGCATCCACCAGGTATTCATTGGCGAGCACTTGAGGGTCGCGGCTCAGTTCGCGCGGCGTCTGGACCACGCCCCAGACGCCGGTGGCGTCCGTGAGAATCTTGGTCCACTCCTCGATCGTCCGTTTCCCGAACTCCTCTTCCAAGACGCGGACACACTCCGATGCGTTATCGGCACGCAGGCTCATCGAGGCAAACCGGGGATCCGCTATCAAGTCCTCGCGCTCGAGGCGCATGCAGAGGTCCGGCCAATGAAGCTCGGCCTCCAACATGACCAACTGAACGAATCGATCGTCCTTGGTCCGGTAGGCGGCGACAAGAGGGTTCTTGATCGAAGACCGCTCGAGTCCGAAGAATCGATCGACGTCGAACAGTTCACAGGCTGCGATCTCATTGCGCATCGCCCACATCCCACTGGCGAGCAGCGACGTCTCGAGAACCGGCCCGCGGCCGTCTGCCCAATTTGCCCGATTCACCAGGGCTGCAGCGATACTGCCCGCCAGCATCTGGCCGGTCAGGATGTCCCCGAAAGCAGGTGAGGGCAGGTCCGGCGGAGACTCCGCTTCGGGCGCCGTGATCTTATAGGACAGGCCGGAACGAGCCCAGAACGCTGCGGTGTCGAAGCCGCCACGGTCTGCTTCGGGGCCGAGCGAGCCCATACCTGTTGCACTCGCGTAGACAATTGCTGGATTTATTGCTTGAACGCTTTCGACGTCGATTCCGAGTTTCACCCGAGAACCCACACGAACGTTGGTCAGGAATACGTCGGCCTCCTCCAGTAGTCGACCTAAGATGTCATGAGCTCCGGGCTTGGTCAGATCAAGGGTGATGCCACGCTTTCCACGATTGTGCATCTCCCACATGAAATTGACTCCAGCGTCCTCGGGCCCGCGACCGCTGAGGACAAGCGCGCGCATAGGATCTGCCGTCTCAGGATGCTCGACCTTGATCACGTCTGCGCCCCACTCGGACAGAATCGTCCCCGCCATCGGGACCATGCCCCAAATTGCCAACTCCACAACTCGAATACCAGCCAGTGGTCCCATAGCGAGGTCGTACCACCTTCCGATTTGGGCTAGGTCTTGATCAGTCTTCTAGCCATCGACGATCTTCCATGATAAAACTAGCCATCATTGCAAGTATGCGCAAGGGTGCTGATTTCGCGGCCGGTCGCACGCCGGACCGCCGTTGTCGTCCCAGTGAAGGAGAGGTCATGGACCGAGAAGCGGCCATCGTCGGGATCGGGCGAACCGTGTTCAGTAAAGAATCAGGGCGTACCACGCTGGGAATGGCGACCGAAGCAGTGCGTAATGCACTCGCTGATGCCGGCTTGTCGGGAACGGACGTCGATGGCGTTGTCAGCTTTCACCTCAACGACTCGGTGGCAGCGCCCGAGGTCGGGGGCGCTGTGGGAGCCTATGACCTAGCATTCTCCCTCGACATCTTCGGCGGCGGAAACGTCGCATGCCTGAGCATCTCCGAAGCAGTTGAAGCGGTGAAAACCGGCCGGTGCGAGACGGTAGTGGTCTTCCGCTCGCTCAACGGTCGCTCAGGCAGCAGGTTCGGCCGAGGCGAGGATTCCCCAAACCTCGGCGGCGAGTTTCAATTCAGTGCACCCAACGGTTACATCATCCCACCGATGTGGATCGGGATGTGGGCTCAGCGGCACAAGGAGATCTACGGCACGACCGCCGAGGACTTCGGCCAAATTGCGATCACGCACAGAAGCCATGCGGTGTCGAATCCTCATGCAAGTCAACGGAAACCGATCACGATGGATGATTACCTCTCGAGCCGATGGATCGTCGAACCATTTCGACTCCTCGATTGCTGCCTCGAGACCGACGGAGCAGTTGCCGTCATAGTGACCTCTCTCGAGCGTGCCCGAGATCTGCGCCATGCCCCGATTGTTCCGCTGGCCTCTGCAGAGGCCCATACGCACAGCAGCTCGTGGAGTCAATTCGAGGATCTGTCGACCATGTACTCGCACTATGCGGCCAAGCGTCTGTGGAGCAGGAGTTCCCTCACGCCCGCCGACGTCGACGTCGCGTGTTTGTACGACTGCTTCACCTATACAGCGCTGGTGACCTTCGAGGACTACGGGTTCTGCGGAAAGGGAGAGGCCGGAGCGTTCTACTCGGAAGGTCGAGCCACCTACGGTGGCGATATCGTGGTGAATCCGCACGGCGGTTTGCTCTCCGAAGGCTATATCCACGGTCTCAACCACCACTACGAGGCCGTCCTGCAGTTGCGGGGTCAGGCGGGCGCCCGGCAGGTCGACGATGCGCAGGTCGCGCTCGTGACTGCGGGTGCGGGACCTGGCGGCGGAGCGGTCCTCTACGGAGCGGACGGAGTGGACCGGTGAGCACTTCGAGCAGAGACACCGTGGCCCAGGCTGCGATGCGGCCACGTCCTCAAATCGACCCGGACAGCGCAGAGTTCTGGAGGGCGGCATCCGAGGAGATCCTGACCCTTTCACGTTGCACGGAGTGCAGGTGTTGGGCACATCCTCCCCGCGAGAACTGTTCGCAGTGCGGTGCCCCTATGAACATGGAGCGATCCAGTGGCGTAGGCGTGGTCTACAGCTACATCGTCCTTCACCACGACACGATCCCGGGCTTTGCGAACCTGTTGCCACTTACGATCGTGCTGGTCGAGTTCGAGGGTGGCTGCCGGATCCCCGCGCGTTATGTCGGTGAACTGGACCGAGCCACACTGGTCGGATCGAGAGTGCGGGCCGAGTTCGAACTGATCGAAGACAGCGCACCGGCGCTGCTTGTACGCTTGGAGACCGACACCGCCGATTGAGTTTGCCGTCCAGGAACGCAGCAGACCGCAGCTGCCGTGGACAACGAGTCATGCAGCAGGGGTGTCCCTTACTCCACACGGGACCCGCGACGCCCACTCGAGCGAGTGGTCGTCACCCATACACGAAAGGACCAAATGTAAGTGGAGAACATAAGTCTGGATAACGCCGTCTCATTCGTCACTGGCGCCGGCAGTGGCATCGGCGGATCGATCGCCCGCGAGCTTGCAGGCCGCGGAGGCGTCGTCGTCGTCGCTGACATCGAAATGGACGCTGCGGACCGGATCGCCCAGGACATCCGCCGCCAGGGCGGCAAGGCAGAACCGATGCAGGTCGACGTCGGCGACACACATGCAATGCAAGTGGTAGCCGACGAGGTATTCGCTGCATACGGCAGACTTGACGTTCTCGTCAACAACGCAGGTGTCTCGATGCGTCCGTTTCGCGCGGTGTGGGACGCTTCCTTCAACGACTTCGAGTGGATGATGCGCATCAACTACTTTGGTGTCGTGAACGGTCTTTTATCCTTCCTTCCGCGTATGCGTGCTCAGGGGACACGGGGCCACATCGTCAACACCTCGTCGTTCGTTGTCCTCGACGAAGTGCCAGGGCACGGGATGTACAGCGCATCGAAGGCGGCGGTGGACGGTATCTCGGGAGTCCTCAGGGCCGAGCTAGAAGACCAGGGTGACCCGATCGGGGTCACCGTTCTCTATCCGGGTAAGGTCACCACTCGGATCGCTACCAGTGAGCGTTTGCGCGACACCGTAGGCCGTTCGGACGCGCGCGTTGTGAAGCCCTACGCGCGGGTCCGGCCGGTCGCTCCGTACGAGGAAGCCATCGAACCTGACCTCGTCGGCCCCATGGTCATAGAAGCGATCGAAAAGAACCGCCCTCACTGCCTCACCCACCCCGCTCCGCTGGAGATCCTCGAGCGTCGCCTTCGCTTATACGGAGCGGGCGATCACGACCCGTGTGGAGCCTGATCGTTCCACTAGAACGCGGGTACGTGTTGCGTACCCGGTTCTGCTGGAGGTTTTCCATCACCCGAAAGTCGAGTTTCACGGCATTGTCGAAGAAGTAGCCTTCAGGATGATCGTCCGTCTGAATCGACGCACGCAAATTCGATTTCGGCCACGGCCGACCTACTGGACCCTGAGTCGGGCCGGGCGTGCAGGTCGCTCAGCCGACGTACTATCCGCCATGTCGGGAACCGTTGTGAGGCGGAACCCGGTGCGCCCATGCAGAGTAGAGCGTCGATGCGCACATTGGATCGTGCGGCATGACCTGGGGTGAACCTGCAGATCGGCATCGCTGCAGGTACATACGGGCTTGATGACATGATCAGGCGTGGTAGGTCGCGTCGACGTCGGTTCGATTCTTGCGGGTCGCCGGCATCCCCGATCCCTGCGTGCAGGATCGAACGCCACCCACGTCCGGACCTTTGCCGAATGGACGTAGGTGGCATTCGTCATCGACCGGTTCTCGCGCCGCGGCGCCGGTCGGTGGTTGTCGACAGGTCTGCACACCGATTCACTCGTGTGGCCCGCGGAGGTTTATGCGTCGGGATCGGAATAGGTACCGGTCGAAGTGAAACAGTCCTAATACCATTCACGCTTTTCTGCCAGGCAATCGAGCGGGCCATCGAACGACTCCACCGACACCGGGCGCACCTCGACAGACTCCGCCACTTCCGTCACTCGACCACGCGGTGTGCTGGCCACAACCAGATTCGCCACGTCAACGGTCATCTGCAACTCCCCGCACCGCGTGAAGGCCTCGAGTTCCACTTCGCCGAAACTACCGCCGCCATCGCACATCCCGATCCCATAAGCGCAGCACGATGTTCACGGGGTCACCACCGAACAATCGCAGAGCTCGGGATCTCCCCCTTGCAACCGCAGTGCATACGTCTTACCCGTCTTGGGCGGTCAACGGCGCAGGATCAGATCCAGAGCCTCGGACCGCGAGGCTGAGTTTGTCTGCAGCAGGCCCCGTACCGCCGAGGTGATGGTGCTTGCTCCCGGCTTGCGAATGCCCCGCATCGCCATGCAAAGGTGTTCGGCCTCGACAACTACGATCACCCCGGCCGGGTCCAGCTTGCGCATCAGCGCATCCGCGATCTGACTGGTCAGTCTCTCCTGCACTTGCGGACGTTTGGCGTACAGGTCAACCAGCCGCGCCAGCTTCGACAAGCCGGTCACTCGGCCCGTGGGGCCGGGGATGTAACCGACGTGCGCGATGCCGTGGAACGAGACAAGGTGGTGCTCGCAGGTGGAGTACATCGGAATATCCCGCACGAGGACGAGTTCTTGATGGTCCTCATTGAAGGTCTTCTCGAGTACGAAGTCGGGATCGATGTAGAGACCGGCGAACATCTCCCGATATGCCCGGGCGACTCGGGCGGGTGTCTCGACCAGCCCCTCGCGGTCGGGGTTCTCCCCGACCGCAATGAGCAACTCCCGCACGGCCGCTTCGGCGCGGGCTTGATCGAACACCCGTCCCGATTCCCGACTGCATAGGATCTCGTCCCCAACGGCAATCGACACGGAATCCTTCTTTGAAGCAAGGTGATTCACCGACAACAGACCGTACCTCCACTTTGTCGAATCAGGCTCCGCCCGGCCCAGGGGTGGACTCTCTCCAGAGTTCAGAGGTCACCGCCCGGCTGCTTGAATCTCGGGGAATGAGACTAGAGGGCGTCCCTTATCGATCATAATATGATGTGCGGCATGGTGTGTACCGGTTAGGGTTCGTGTTCTCGGTCTCGGCGATGGCGCTCGGCGTCGTCATGATCGCGGCACCTCCCGACTTCACGCCAAGGCTCGGCCTATGTGCGCCTGCAATCCTGTTCCTGGCTCGCGCACCGCGAGGCTCGCTGCCCCGTGGCGACTCTCGCCCATCGGATCCCGCCTCGCCGAGGTTCCACTCAACAACCACGACCTCCGTCCGGGTTGAGCCGGAATCGATATTACGACTTTTCGCGTCGTACTTGCCGACTACGTCACAGGCTCAGTCTGTCCGCAGTCACCGCTGTGGAATCACCGCTGCGGCTTCGCTCATGGTGACCCTGTCCAGATGTCCGTGGAGCAGGGCCGGGTCGCGTGGGGTGGCGCTCTGTTGCGCTGGTGCGGCGGCATTCGATGGTGGAATACGTACCGGCACCTAACCCGCTAGGATTCTGGAGGGTGATCGAGCACGTTGTGAGAACTCATAGTGTGACCACTCGGTGCGAATACTCGAACCCGATCCGGCCGGAGAGCGAGCTGTTCCCCTTCGTTCCTGCAGCAGCCGATCATGGGGGAACAGGGGCGCCCCTGTTCGGCGTTGAATTTTAGTGGTAGACAATAGGAATGAACAAGACTGCGTTAGTGACCGGTGGTACCGGCGGACTCGGATCTGCCGTCACAAAGAGATTGCTCGACGACGGCTGGCGGGTCGTTGTGCCGTGGATTGTGGAAGCGGAACTCGAACGGATCGGTGAACATCCGCGTTTGGAGCCCATCCGAGCCGACTTGTTCGCCCCCCGAGACGTCACCGAGGTTGCGCAACTCGCCGGTGGCAATCCTGAAGCGCCCCTCGGCGCCGTCGCCAATCTCGTAGGGGGATTCGCGATGGCAGGAAAATTGCACGAGACGTCCATCGATGAGTTCGACCGGATGCTACGTCTGAACTTGCGTCCCACCTACCTCGTGACACAAGCGGCCCTGCCCTACATGATCGAGGCCGGCGGAGGGTCCATCGTCGCCGTTTCCACCAAAGCGGCATTCGCGCCGTTCGCCGGGGCCAGTGCCTATGTAACTTCGAAAGCCGCGGTGTGGGCGCTTATCATGTCCATCTCCGTTGAATATGCAGGTGAAGGTATCCGTGCCAATGCGATTCTTCCCACGGTGATAGACACACCAGGAAATCGTGAGAGTCAACCTGATTCGGCGCGGACGAATTGGACTTCTCCCACGGAGATCGCCGACACCATCGCCTATCTGTTCAGCGACTCGTCCGCCGCCGTGACCGGAGCGCAGATTCCGGTTCCTGGTGTGAAGAGGTAACCCGTTGTCACCCGGGCCCGTGAGCACCCGATTCGTCTGAACAATGTGAAAACCAAGGGCGGAAAAGGGAAGTGCGCGGGTCCGGGAAAGGCGGTCGAATCGACTTGCTTCAGCGCTGATGCCCAGGGCGCCATCGGATGCGGAGGATCAGTTCCGAGGAGCAATGATCGCCTCAGCCGCGCTGTTCTTCATCGGAGTTGTCAGGGGATGCGCGAGAGTAGGCTCGCGCATCCCCTGCTCACGTCACCAACCCCGAGGTCACTGTCCCTTCAGCCGACATCTGCGAGACGGCCGACAGCTACACACTGATTGTCGAGGTGGAGCCGGCGCTCGACGACCAGCTTCCCGACGTCGGGTACGCCGGGCCGACGCCGAGGTTTGTGGCTGGAGTGTCGGGTAGGAGTGACCCCGGCACCTCGCGGCGGTGTCCCATGAGCGCCTGCATAACCTCCGGCCAAGGTGAAACTACCGGCGCAGTCGGTTGACGTGCTCACTCGAGCCTCATGCTCGAGTGAGCCAACGAGGAGTTCGAACGCTATGCCTACGGTGTCGGGGCGTTTCCCGGCGCCGAAGGCACAGCGTTCGAATAGTCGGCACAGGCGCTGACCGACATGCACGACCAATGGGTCGGCGGTGAAGTGCCGATACCTGTACGTCCAGCGTATGCGACAGCGCGGGGGGTGAGCCCGTCGCTCCGAACGATATCGGGAACAAGTGGACACCGCGCGAAGCTCACCACCCCGCGGGGTGCTGGCTTAGAGGATGTCTCATTTGGGGAGCTTCTTCCAGCACGTCAGCGCGGCGGCCAGTTGGAGAAAGCCGGCGAAGTGCTCGCCGTGACGTTCGTAGCGGATCGTCAGCCGGCGGTAGCCGGTCAGCCACGCCAGGGTGCGTTCGATCTTCCACCGGTACCGCCCGATACGCTCGCTGCTGTCGACGCCACGGCGAGCGATGCGCGGGACGATGCCCCGCTCACGCAGCCACCGGCGGTGCACGGGGTAGTCGTAGCCCTTGTCCGCCCGCAATCGGCCGGGTCGGCGGCGCCGCGGCCCGCGGCGTGACCGGACCGCCGGGATCGCGGCCACCATGGGCTGCAGCATGACGCTGTCGTGGGTGTTCGCCGAGGTCACCGCGGTCACCAGCGGGATACCGTCGGCGTCGGACAGGACGTGGATCTTCGAGCCGTTCTTGCCCCGGTCGACCGGACTGGGACCGGTCAATGAGCCCCCCTTTTGGCCCGGACGTGCGCGGCGTCCAGGATCGCCGCGGACCAGTCCAGGTCCCCGCCGGCGCCGAGCCGGTCGAGGATTTGGCGGTGCAGCTCGTCGAACACCCCGGCCTTGACCCAGGCCGCGAAGCGGCGGTGCGCGGTCGGGACACTGACCCCGAACGACGGCGGCAGGTGCCGCCAGGCGCAGCCACTGGTGAGCACGTAGACGACGGCGGTGAACACCGCCCGATCATCGAGCGCCCCCCGCC